>JANPIS010000081.1:0-6201 GCA_031425095.1 Chthoniobacteraceae bacterium | reverse complement strand
AGCCGAGGAGGATCGTGTGATTCTTTCCATTGATCGTGCGACGAAGCAGCTTCGGCGCGTGCGAATGACGCTCAACGGTCTCGAAAGTACGCGCGGTGCGGAAGTGGATGTCACCTTCCGTGATTTCCGCACGATCGATGGAATCCTGTGGCCGACGGATTTTGATGAACGCATCCGCGTCCCGTTCGACCTTCACGCGCACCACTGGCGGCTGCTGGATCTCGCGGTTGATCGAGAGCTTCGCGTTGCGCCGAGGTAGTGAGATCTGAGGTGGTGCGCCGGTCAGCGGGCCAGATGCGAGCGCATGCGCCATCGGTGGTGAGCGGAGGGTTCGCCGGCGACGGGAATTGCTCTAGCCCGCGTCGTGCGCGCCGCGCAAAGTAGCGAGCGTCGTCGCCCACGGCGACTGCGCTCGCCAACTCCGTTGGGCGCTGGATAATCTGCGAGCGGCGCATTCCCCGCCCATGCTTCCACGATGAATCCCTCTCCAGAACCCTTGCATCGTCGCCAGTTCATCCGCATGGGTGCGCTCACCGCCGGGGCCGTGCGGGCTCGGGCACTTGCAACGGAGACTGGGACCGCAGCAACGAGTGCCAAACCCTTCGATGCGCGCGCTCTTCGCCCGGTGCTCACGGCGGATCGCGACTTCTACGACGTCTCGCGTGGCGATCCGAAGCCGCACTCGCTCACCGGTGAAGCGCAGGAGCAGGCCAGGCTCACTGCGGACACGTGGCGGTGCGAGATCACGGCGGACCCCTTCACTGAAGAGCCGCACACGAAAGTGCCGGCGATGATCGAGCGTCCGCTCACATTCGCCAGTGGAAACGCGCTGGACCTGCCCGCGCTACTGGAGCTTGGCCGCACGCACGAGGTGCATTTCCTCAAGGCGATGCAGTGTCTGAACATCGATACGCCGCTCGGGCAGGGCCTGTGGAGCGGCGTGCCGCTGCGCGAGGTACTGAAGCTCTGCGGGCGCATGACGAATGTGCGGCGCATCTATTTCTGGGGCTATCACAATCACGACCCGAAACAGGTCTTCAAATCGTCGGTGAGTTACACCCAGTGCATGGAGACTGCGCCGGGCGACCTGCCCATCTTCCTCGCGTATCGTATCAATGGTCAGCCGCTCTCCCCGCAGCGGGGTGGCCCGGTGCGCATGATCGTCCCGTGGTCGCATGGCTACAAATCGATCAAGTGGCTGCAGCATATCTTCGTCACCAACGACCCGCGCAACAACGACACCTATGCCAGCGGGAACAACGATCCAGATTCGTATCTCAAGACCGCCGCGTATGTGGACAAGGCGCTCGATGGTCAGAAGTTCAAGGCAGGTGATCCTGTCTTCGTGACGGGCCAGGTCATCAGCGGCCTCTCTGGCGTGCAGCGCGTGGAGGTATGGGTGCGGCGGGTGGAAGGAAAACCGAAGCCGCTCGCCGATGACGCTCCAGAGCTGCTGCGCGGACCTTGGGTGCCATCCGAACTCGAGCCGCAGCCGGAGTGGCGCGCGGTGCTGCCGCCAGGCGTTGCACCGGAGGACATCCTCGGATTCAATAAGAAGACCGGGCAGCCAACGTCCTGGCCGCCGCGCTACGGCATGTGTTCTTACTTTACGACCCTGCGTGATCTGGCGCCCGGCACCTATGAAGTCCGAGCGCGCTCCGTGGACCGCAACCGTTTCGCGCAACCCGAGCCGCGGGCGTCACAGAAGAGCGGCCGGAACGGCATCCAGGTCCGTCGGTTCGAGGTAGCGTAAGGTCCACGCCCATGCGCACATTCCTCGCCATCCTGCTCGCCAGCATGCCACTGCACGCGGCCGAGGTGACGAAGGAAGAGCTGCTCCAGCTCGCGGGTTCCGTCCGGATGATCTTTGAACGCAAGTGTGACGAATGTCACGGCAGTCATCTGAAGAAGCCGGAGGGTAAGTTCGGTTACGTGCTCGATTTCCAGCGCGTGGCCGACAACCCCGAATACATCGTGCGTGGGAAGCCACGCGAGTCCGATCTCTTCCGCATGGTGCGGGATGAAGAGATGCCGCCCGACGATCACCCGAAAACTCCGCCGCTTACCCGAACGGAAAAGGAACTCGTGCGCCGTTGGATCACAGCCGGAGCGCCGTCTCTCCTGCCTGGCACGCTTCCCAATCACCCTGCGGAACAGCCCGCTGCGCCGTCGAACGCTGCGCCGAACCAGGAGGCAAAAAATCGCGCGAGCCGGGCGACGATTGCGCTGAACGCAAAGCAACTCCCGGCGGGTGAGATCTTCGCCGAAGTCGCAAGGTTGAGCGGCATTCCCGTGACCTACCGCAGGCCCGACGACGAGCCGCAGCTGTCCATCGTGATGAAGAAAGGGACAGTGCTGGAGGCGCTGAACTACCTCGCCCTCTGCGGCAACTTTTCCCTCATCTTCGCGCCCGACGCAGCGATCATCGGTCCAAATCCGCCGTCGGCTGCGCCAGCCCCGACGAACGCTGCGAAGTGACCGAGCGGATCAGCGTTTCCTCCTGACTATGATGGTGCGTATTCCCGTCCGCGATGGCCTCGAGTTGCGGCAGCGTGCGCTCGCGGATGTGGAAGAACTCTTCGTCCTCACCGATGCGAATCGCGACCATCTCCGCGAGTGGCTGCCGTGGCTGAACTACTGCATATCGGCCGCAGATACGCGGAAGAACATCGAAGCGATGACCCGGCAGGCGGAGGATCGAAGCGCGCTCGCGCTGTGCGTGTGGCATCAAGGCCGGATCGTCGGGGTCACGGGTTACAACGAGTTGCGCGAGGGCAATCGCGTCGGGCACATCGGCTACTGGCTGGGCCGCGAGCATCAGGGGCGGGGGATCATGACCGAGAGCGTGCGAGCGCTGGTGGAGTTTGGCTTTCGCGAGCTGGATCTGAACCGACAGGTGATTGCCGTGGCGGTGGACAATGTGCGCAGCCGTGCTGTACCCGAGCGTCTCGGATTTGCGATGGAAGGCATCGCGCGCGAAGCCGAGTGGCTCTACGACCGCTTCGTGGATCACGCGGTGTATTCCCGATTGAAGCGTGAACCCACGGCTGTGTTTCCCCGGGGCTCATGAGCGCACGGTGCTTTTTTCCGCCAAGCCGCGCGACCAAAGAAACGCAGCTGGAGATCCTTCGCCTCCCATGACTGCGACCACTCCCGGCCACGCACCCGCCGCACCCCGCATCGAGCGGATCCTCTCGGTGGATATGCTCCGGGGCTTTGACATGTTTTGGATCATCGGCGGCGAACGCCTCGCCCGTGCTTTGGAGGCGCGGGGCGGCCAAATTTCATGCCGCGATCCCGCTTTGCTATGATCATCGCCCACCATATCTGAGGTAACGTGCCAGCTTTCACCGCGATGAACGGCGCTCTCCGCCTTGCGACGCTGGAGGATGTTCCCACGCTTGAGGTGCTCATTCCCCTTTCGGTGGATGGGTTGCAGGCAGCGTTTTACTCGGCAGAGCAGCGGGAGGCGGCGGCGGGTGTGATCTTCGGCGTCGATCGGCAACTGATTCGCGATGGCACTTACTTCGTGGTCGAAGCGGAGAGCGGCATCATCGGCTGCGGAGGTTGGAGCCGGCGGAAGGCGGTCTTTGGTGGAGATCGCGAGCGGGCGGGGGAAAGTGCATCGATTGATCCGCGCACGGAGCCGGCACGGATCCGTGCGTTCTTCGTCCATCCGGCGTGGGCGCGTCGCGGGGTGGCGAGTGTGATTTTGCGAGAGTGCGAAGCCGCGATGCAGGCCGCCGGTTTTGCCCGGGCGACGATGGTCGCCACGCTGGCAGGCGAACCGTTCTATGTCCGTCGCGGCTATCGGGTGGACGAACGCTACGAGATCCCACTGCGCGCGGGCTTGACGTTGCCCGTGATCAGAATGTCCAGACCACTGCCATCTTGATTCACAAAACGGCAGCGCAACATCGTCACTCCAGGCGCTGGCCTCGCGTGTCGTTCCTCGCCAGGCAGCGGAAGAAAATGAGGAGGTGATTTTTGAGCGCTGATGGTTTCATGCTGCGGCCATGAATTTCCTCCCGCGCATGCTTCGAGTCCGGCAGAATTTCCCTCCGAGCCCGCCGATTGATGTTCGTGTGACGATGGCCACGGAGTTTGAGAAATTGCGCGCGGGGCTGCGGGCCGGTCCGCGCGTCGCCGTCGGTGTCGGCAGCCGTGGCATCACGCATCTGGCGGAGATCGTCGCTGTCGTTCTCGCGGAAATTCGGAGCGCCGGCGCCGAGCCTTTCATCATCCCGGCGATGGGCAGCCACGGCGGCGCGACGCCGGAGGGGCAGCTCGAGGTGCTCGCGAGTTACGGCATCACCGAAGCGGCCATGGGCGTGCCGATTCGTGCCTCGCTGGAAGTCCGCGAAGTCGGCCGTTTGCCGGATGGCGTGCCGGTCTTTTGCAGCACGGAAGCGCTCGCCGCGGATGGCATCGTGCTCGTCAATCGCATCAAGCCGCACACGGATTTCTTCGGCACACTCGGCAGCGGGCTTTTGAAAATGTGCGTCATCGGCCTCGGGAAACGCACCGGGGCGACGGCCATGCATCTCGCCGCCACGCAATTTGGATACGAACGCGTGATCCGCGGCATGGCCACCGTGCTTTTGCAGAATGCGCCGGTCCTCGGCGGCGTCGCCATCCTCGAAAATCAATTCCACGACACCGCGCGACTCTTCGTCATTCCGCGCGCGGAAATGGAAGCGGCCGAGGATGGCTTGCTGGTCGAAGCACGGGGGCTCATGCCGCTGCTGCCCTTCGATGAAATCGACCTGCTCATCGTCGATCGCATCGGCAAAAACATCAGCGGCGCTGGCATGGACCCGAATGTCATCAACCGCAGCATCCACGGCTACGACAGCCTGCCGATGCGCGGCGATCGGCCCGCGCCATTCATCCGACGGATCTTTGTTCGTGGCCTGACGCCGGAGACGCACGGGAATGCGATCGGCATCGGCATGGCCGATGCCACCACCGCGCGGCTCGTCCGCGCAATGGACCCGCGCGCCACGAGCATCAACTCGCTCACCGCCCTCACGCCCCAGAGCGCGAAGATTCCCATCGCCTTCGATAGCGACCGCGAGGCCATCGAACGCCTGCTCGCTTCCCTTCCGCTGTCCGACCCGCGCGCCGCAAAGATCGTCCGCATTGCCGACACCCTCTCCGTCGCCGAAATGGAAATCTCCGAGCCGCTCTGGGCTGAAGTGCGCACCCGCCCTGATCTCACTGCGCTTAGTGAACCGCGCGAGCTGCCCTTTGAGGCCAGTGGCGACCTCCCGGATTGAGGAAACCTCGGGCGCGCTCAACGTGTTCGGCCTTCCAGCAGCAGTGCGCGGAACTTGGCGGCAGCGGGCGTTTCAAATTCCCCCTTGCGGCGGACGTGACAGATTTCCTCCTCGCCGAAAAGGTGGGCTGCACTGCGATAGGTGACGCCTTCCTTCTTCCATGACGGCGCAGCGGCGGGCAGCGGACTGAGCGCCACGCCGAGTCCCATGCGGACGTATTCGGAGAGCATCGTGGGGAAGTTCGATTCGAGGACGATGCGGGTCTTTTCGAGCAGTCCGCCGGCGGCGAGCACTGCATCGAAGCGCTGGCGGCAGTAAGTCACCTGGCCCGGCAGGATCAGCGGATGCCGCGTGAGGTCGCGCAGGGTCAGGCGCGTATTCTTGAGCAGCGGATGGCCGGGCGGGCAGATGAGTGTGAACGGGTAGCGGGTGAACGGTGTGTATTCGAGCGAAGGGCGCTGCGGCGTGCCGTCGAGCCGTGCGCCGATCGCCAGATCTGCGCCACCCTGCTCCAGCAGTTCGATGGCGGCGGGAGAGTTCTTTTCCAAAAACGTGAGTTGCAACTTCGGGCGCGCGCGATGCAGGCGGGTGATTGGCTCGCGCAGTTCGTGAATGAGAAAAGTCGGCGGAGTGGCGATGACGAGCGTCTGTGGCAGTTCTTTTCCCAGGCTCGCCTGGAGGACCGCTTTCACCGAATCGAATCCCGCCACAAGCGGCGCGGTGATCTCCACCAGTTTCCGACCCGCCGGGGTGAACTCCACCCGCTGGCCGCGGGTGCGCACGAGCGTGCAGGCCATCTCCTGCTCCAGCCCGCGCACTTGCTGCCACACTGAGGCGCGGGTGAGTTTCAACGCGGTGGCCGCGGCGGAAAAAGTCTGCCAGCGCGCGAGCGCCACGAGGCTGCGGAATTGTTGCAGACGCA
>JANPIS010000080.1:0-2888 GCA_031425095.1 Chthoniobacteraceae bacterium | reverse complement strand
CTTCGGATTCTGGGCGCTGTGGGAGAGTCTGCAAAAGGGCGCGCGCGCCGGGTGGCTCATCGCTTTTTCCATGGCGTGCGCGTTCATCGTTTTGGTGAAGGAGAATGCGCTCTTCGTCGGGCTTGGATTCGCTGCGGTGCTGCTGCTCGCCCGGCCCTGCGGATTCGGCACGGCGACTTTGCGGCACTGGCTCGCGGCAAGTTGCGGCGGACTGCTCGGTATCACCGTCATGACGTGGACGACGGGCGGCCTCGGCCCGGCGATTGAGGCGTATCAACTCATCGTCCGTAAAGCACAGGCGCTCGAATACGCGCACCAGACCGGCGACGGGCCGTGGTCGCGCTACCTCATCGACCTGATGGTCTTCACGCCCGCGACGCTCTGCTTCGCGATTGGCGGCGGCTTCCGCACGCTGCGCGACGATCGCCGCGCGGTGGTACTCCTCGTATTCGTCGCCGTCACCTACGTCGTGATGTGCAACGTGCGCTACGGGATGAATCTCCGCTACACGACGATCTGGGTCTTCCCGCTCTGCGCGCTCGCGGCGATGCAGGCGGCGGCGCTGGCCGCGCACTTCCGACGCTCGCAAGTCGTGCTCGCCGCGATCATCGCCGTGCTCTGCGCCATCGACCTCGCGCAATACCGGCAGTTCTTCGTGAAGCACCGCCTCTACGAACTTCCGACCGCGGATCTGCTGCGTGCGGAGAAGATCGTAAAGTAAAAGGAGCAGGCTACCCGTGCAGATCGAGCGGCTTCAGCGCGAAGTCGGGGAAGATGCGCGTGAGCTGCTCGGCCGTCGCACCATGCCGGCTCAGAATGGGCGCGAGCGCGTTGCGATAGTTGTTCAGCACCGGCAGATCGCCGGGGCCTTCGAGCAGATCGTCGCGCAGACCCGGCCACGGACCGAGGACGCGTCCGCCTTTCACTCCACCACCAAGCACCAGCATCACCGAGCCGCGCCCGTGATCGGTGCCGAAGGACGAGTTCTCCCTCACGCGCCGACCGAACTCCGTCATCACCACGACCGTCGTCGTGGCCATCCGCGCGCCGAGATCCTGGCGAAAGGCGCTCTGCCCTTTGCCGAGTCGCGCGGCAAGCGGATCGACGAGCGTCTGCTGGGTGAAGTGTGAGTCCCAGCCGTCGAGGTCGATCGAGGCCGCTTCCACGCCGAGGTCGCCCTTGATGAGCCGGGCGAGCTGACGCAGACCCTGTGAAAAATCGTCGGTGCCGTACGTCGCGCCGTTGGCCGGTCTGTAGGGCGTGGAGCGCATGGCGTCGATGCGCTGCAGTGCGTCGAAGGTATTGCGCGCGGCGCCAGCAAGCGGGCCGCGCTCCATGGCGTAGAGACGTTCGAGCTGTGTGCGCAGGCCCGGCGTCTTCGCGCCGAAAGCGAAGTCGTCGAGCGATTGCATGACGGTCGCACTCGGCGCGCCGAGCAGACATTCGGGCAGCGCCTTGCCCACTGCGACGCACGCCAGCGCGCCACTCGCCGGTGCGGGTCGCACGCGGAGAAAACGCCCCAGCCATCCGCCGGCAACGACGCCACCGTGCTCCATAAAATCCTGCGCCTCGAAGTGCGACCTCGTGTCGTCCTCCGATCCCGCGCCGTGGACGATCGCGAGATCTCCTTCAGCCCAAGCCGGAGCGAGGTCGGCGAGCTTTGGATGCAGGCCGAAGAATCCGTCAAGCGCGACGGCCTCCTTCTGCGCGATACCGAGGCGCGGGCGCGCTTTGTAGTAGTTGTCATCGCCCACGGGCGGGACCAGTGAGAGCCCGTCCGCCCCGCCGCGGAGAAAGATCACGACGAGCGTGCGCTGGGCGTCGCGATTGCCGGTGAGGATGGCTTGGGGAGCATTCATGGGTCAGCACCTCTGAAACGCCGGCGACGCGATGAGCAGCGCGAGGCCCGCTCCGGATTCCCGGAAAGCCGCCCGCTCTTCCTCGCCCGCCTGCCGTCCGAGCAGCGTGGCCATCAGCGCGTCGTCACCGCCGAGACGCGCACGCAGTTTCTCCTCCGCGATGCGGGTGCCTTTGATGCGATTTTCCGCGAGGGCCACGGCGAAGTTCCAACGCCAGAGCAGCGTGCTCTGCCAGTGCGTCGCCTCTTCCGGGTAACCATCCGGCGTGGGGTACCGATAAGGCGCGTGCCCGAGGCGGAGCAGGTAATCGACGAGTGACTTCCCCGCATCGGTCTCCGCGTTCGTCGCGCGCAGCGCGGAGACGATGAAGTGAAACGGGCGCTTGAACTTCTCGCCGCGCGTCTCCGGCGCGAGGAACTCCGGCGTGGCGAAAAGGGCGCGCAGGGTGGTGCGGATATCACCACGGGAATCGGCAAAGGCGCGCGCCGTCGCCTGCACGGCGGATGCGGGTGGCTCGTCGGCGATAAAGCGGCGGCAGAGTTTCCAGGCGACATATTGCGCGCAACTCGGGTGCGAAGTGACGATCTCCAGCACGCGATCGAGATCCGCCGGGCCGAGTCCCGAGGGAATTTCCTGGCCGAGCACACGCTTCGGGCCGTCGTCATGCTGGCCTTTCTTGAATTCGACGCGGCCTTTGAAGAAGCCCTTCTTCGGGCGCACGGTCCAGCCGGTGAGGCAGCGCGCCACTTCCATCACATCCAGCTGCGTGTAGCCGCCATGCACGCCGAGGGTGTGGAGCTCGAGCAGTTCGCGCGCGTAGTTTTCGTTCGGCTTTTCCTCGGGCTTGCTGCGCTTGTTCACGCGGCCATCGAGGTACCAGAGCATCGCGGGGCTCACGGCGCTGGCGCGGATGAGATCGCGGAAATTCCCGAGCGCATGCGTGCGGATCGTATCGCGATCGTCGGCCGCGGTGAGCCAGCGGCAGTCGCCTTTCGAGGGATCGATGTTCAGGTGGTCGCGCCAAAAGTG
>JANPIS010000079.1:0-6015 GCA_031425095.1 Chthoniobacteraceae bacterium | reverse complement strand
GTCTTCCGCGATGATGAGGAGAGGCTTGCCGGTCTTGGCGACCTTCTCGAGCACGGGGAGCAGGTCCTTGAGGCTCGTGATCTTCTTCTCGTGGATGAGGATGTAAGCGTTCTCGAGGATCGCTTCCATGGACTCCGCGTTAGTCACGAAGTAAGGCGAGATGTAGCCCTTGTCGAACTGCATGCCTTCGACAACGTCGAGGGTGGTTTCGATCGACTTGGCTTCTTCCACGGTGATGGTGCCGTCCTTGCCGACCTTGTCCATCGCGTCCGCAATGATGTTGCCGATCGCGGTGTCCCAGTTGGCGGAGACGGTCGCGACCTGCGCGATTTCGGTGCGGTCCTTGACCTTCTTGGAGATCTTCTGAAGCTCGGCGACGATCGCTTCGACAGCCTTGCCGATACCGCGCTGAAGCGAGGTCGGGTTGGCGCCGGCGGTCACGTTGCGGAGACCTTCCTTGTAGATGGACTCAGCGAGGACGGTCGCGGTCGTGGTTCCGTCACCAGCGATGTCGCTGGTCTTGGAAGCCACTTCACGAACGAGCTGAGCGCCCATGTTCTCGTAGGGATCTTCGAGTTCGATTTCCTTGGCGACGGTGACGCCGTCCTTGGTGATCGTCGGGCTCCCGAATTTCTTATCGAGGATGACGTTGCGGCCGCTCGGTCCGAGGGTCGCCTTGACTGCTCGCGCGAGTTTCTCGACACCGCGCAGGAGAGCGTGGCGTGCGGCTTCGTCGAATTGGAGTTGTTTAGCTGCCATGTGAGTTATTGGATGAGTTGAGTACTGTGGGTTCTAAAGCGACGGGCCGGGCCTGGGCTCGGGCGTCGCGAGGGTTGGGTTAGTTTTGATTTACCCGAGGATGCCGAGGATATCGTCCTCGCGCATGATCAGGTAGCTTTGGCCTTCGATCTTGATCTCGGTGCCGCCGTATTTGCTGATGAGGACCTTGTCCCCTTTCTTGACGGTGAATTCGATGAGCTTGCCATCGTCATCACGCTTGCCGGTGCCGAGGGCAACGACTTTGCCTTCCTGGGGCTTTTCTTTGGCGGTATCGGGAATGATGATGCCGCCCTTTTTGACTTCCGCCTCTTCGAGAGGCTGGACGAGAACGCGATCCGCGAGGGGTCGTACGTTTAGTGCCATAATGGGTATGTCTGGTTTAGGTTTGCTGGGTTGTGGTTTGGTTTCTACTGAACCGCCGCAGATAGCTTCCGAAGTGAGCAATGCCAACTCGGAAGCCAGCCGTGGCGGGGTCGGTAAAGTGATGAAGTGGATTACTTCTTCTTGTCGTCGTCCACGACTTCGAACTCCGCATCGACGACGTCGCTATCGGCCTTCTTGCCGGCAGATTCCGGTCCGGGCGGTGGCGGCGGAGTGGGTCCACCGGCTGCTCCGCTGGCGGCGGCTTGCTTGTAGAGTTCTTCGCTCACGCCTTGGAATTTGTTCTGGAGATCGGTGTAAGCGGTCTTGATCGCTTCGACGTCGTTGCCTTTGAGCGCCTCACGGACGATCTCGATGTCCTTCTCGATCTCGGTCTTCTTTTCCCCGGGGATCTTGTCGCCGAGATCCTTGAGCTGTTTCTCGCATTGGTAGGCGAGGTTGTCGGCGTTGTTCCGAATCTCGATGGCTTCCTTGGCTTTCTTGTCCTCGTCCGCGTGCAGTTCAGCTTCCTTCTGCATCTTCTCGACTTCTTCCTTCGAGAGACCTGAAGAACCGGTGATGCTAATCTTCTGCTCCTTGCCCGTGCCAAGATCCTTGGCGCTGACGTGCAGGATGCCGTTCGCGTCGATATCGAAGGTCACTTCGATCTGGGGAACTCCGCGCGGGGCGGGTGGGATGCCGTCGAGATGGAAGGTTCCGAGATTCTTGTTGTCGCGGCTGAGCGGACGCTCGCCCTGGAGGACCTTGATTTCCACTCCGGGCTGGCTGTCGCTGTAAGTGGAGAAGATTTGCGATTTCCGGGTCGGGATCGTCGTGTTGCGGGTGATCATCCCGGTGGCAACTCCGCCCGCGGTCTCGATGGCCAGCGTGAGCGGAGCCACATCGAGCAGGAGCACGTCTTTCACGTCACCCTTGAGCACTCCGCCTTGGATGGCCGCGCCGATTGCCACGACTTCGTCAGGGTTCACACCCTTGTGAGGCTCCTTACCGACCAGCTTGCGCGCAGTTTCGACAACCTTCGGCATGCGGGTCATACCGCCGACGAGCACGAGTTCGTTGATCTCCTTCTCGCTAAGGCCGGCGTCCTTGAGACACTGTTGGGTAGGTTTCAGCGTGCGCTCGAAGAGTTTGTCGGTGAGCTGCTCGAGCTTCGAGCGCGTCACCTTCTTCTGCACGTGCTTCGGACCGGTCTGGTCCGCCGTGATGAATGGAAGGTTGATCTCGTACTCCTGCGCGGAACTCAGCGCGATCTTTGCTTTCTCCGCTTCTTCCTTGATGCGCTGGATGGCATCGGGCTGCTTGCTGAGGTCGAGGCCGCTCTCGCTCTTAAACTCGGCCAGAATCCAATCCATGATCGCATGGTCCCAGTCATCGCCGCCGAGGTGGGTGTCGCCATTGGTCGCCTTTACTTCGAAGACGCCGTCGCCGATCTCGAGCACCGAGATATCGAAGGTGCCGCCACCGAGATCATACACGGCGATCTTTTCGTCTTTTTTCTTGTCGAGGCCGTAAGCCAGCGACGCCGCCGTGGGCTCGTTGATGATACGGAGCACTTCGAGACCGGCGATCTTGCCCGCGTCCTTGGTCGCCGTGCGCTGCGAGTCGTTGAAGTAAGCGGGCACGGTGATGACCGCTTGAGTAATCTTTTCGCCGAGCTTCGCTTCCGCGTCGGCCTTGAGTTTCGCGAGGATCATCGCGCTCACTTCCGGCGGACTGAAGGTCTTGGCCTCGCCGCCGACCTGCACCTGGATGTGCGCATCGCCGTTCGCGGCTTTCACGACCTTGTAGGGCACGCGGTGCAATTCGTCCTGCACCTCGTCGAACTTCCGTCCCATGAACCGCTTCACGGAGAAGACCGTATTCTGCGGGTTGGTGATACCCTGGCGCTTCGCGGCTTGGCCGACGAGGCGCTCGCCAGTCTTGGAGAAAGCAACAATAGAGGGCGTGGTGCGCGCACCTTCCGAATTTTCCAGCACCGCAGGTTCGCTGCCTTCCATGACGGCCATGCAGGAATTCGTGGTGCCGAGGTCAATGCCGAGGATTTTAGCCATGTAAATGAGGGTGTAAGAATTGGGGCGCCGTGGTTACAGCGCGGAAAAACTTCGAGTCGCCACCTTCAGCACGGCTCGGACCCGTGGCCGAAATTCGGTTCAAGTCGTTCCTGTAAAGTGGTTTGGGGGAAACTCCCTGTATTCAGAAACTGGGACAAAAGCCCGGTCTTGGCACACTTGGCACAGTCCAAGTGGGACAGTGCGACGCATGCGGCTCGGCGCGCGGTCACTCCAGGATTTCCTTGAGCACCCGCCCTTCGACGCCAGGAAGGTCGAGGTCGAGCAGCGTTGCCACCGTGGGCGCGACATCGAGATTTGCCATGCGCTGGATGCGCACACCGGCTTTGATGCCATAGCCAGAGGCGAGGAAGATCCCATCGAGCTCCGGGTCGGACGACGCATAGCCGTGAGTGCCGAGGTACTTGATGGGCTCGACCGTGGTGGAGTTGCCGGTTGCCGGGTCCTTGAAGGCGTAGCCCGGCTTTGCCCAGAGGATGACGTCGCCCATGCCCTGGTTCTCGGCCGGGGTCGGCATGCCAAAGCGCGGGCCCGCTTCCCCGTCGAGTACCTCGCCGACACCCTCGACTTTGGCGCACACTTCCTTCAGCCGCGGCAGCAACTCCGCTCGCCGTGCAGAATCGGTGACATAGCCGAAGGCCAGCCCGCCCTCGGCGACGACATACGCATCGCAGCTCTCGATCTGCTCGCCCTTCATCCGGATGAAGCCCGCGTCGCGCAGCGCCACGTTCGTGTGGATGATTTTGCTCACCTTCTTGAAGCCGTGATCCGTCCCGACGACGATCGTCGCCCGGTCGCGCAAGCCGGCGCGGTCAATCGCCGCGAGGAGCTTGCCGATCTGCGCGTCAGCGTAGGCGAAAGCGGCGCGGCTCGCGAGCGTGCCGGGGCCGTATTGATGATTCGCTGCGTCCGTCGTGAGCAGGTGAAAGAGCAGCAGATTCGGCCGGTGCGTCTCGATGATGTGGATGCCGGCACGGGTCCACATTTCGTCGCGCCAATCGATGGCCTTGCCCTTGGTGAAGTCGCGCATGTCCTCCAGCGTCACCTTTCCTGCAGCGATCATCTCCTGCTCGATCGCACCGCCCGGTTTCGGGATTTCGAGGAACTCGTGAGTAATCGTCCCCGAGTTCAGGATCGCGACCCAATCGACCTGCGCGGTCTTCAAGCCGGCCTTGAACGCTACGTCGTACAGCGTTGGAACACGCACGAGCTCCGCCTTGTCGCGCCACGGTTCGACCTTCGGCGGCTGCATCGGACCGTTGCGCACGAGCAGGCCATTGAAAAGGACGCCGTGCTTCCTTGGATTCACACCGGTGACCAGCGTGGTGTGATTTATCCAGGTGATTGAAGGATTGGAAACCGTCATCGCCTCGGCCACCGCACCGCGCGAGGCGAGCTGGCGGAGATTGGGGATGACCAGCGTCGGATCCTTCCACAGGTAAGCGGGAAAACCGTCGATCGAGATGAGCACGACGATGCGGTCTCTCGCAGGGATCGGCCCGCCCCGCGCGGCCCCAGTGAAAAGGAGCGCGAACAGGAGCAAGCGGAGGAAGTTCATGGTCCGCAGACAACCCACGATCCTCACCTTCCGCGAGCAGCTTCTCGGCGTTCTCTACTGCGTCGGAATGCAGAGCGCGGCGAGCTCGGGCGCAGTTTTGCGCAGCTCTGCCACGACCAGAGGCACGACCATCTCGCCTCCACGCTCGGTGAGGTGCGTGTGATCCTTGGTCCCGGACTTTTTGCCCTCCGGCTCCATCGCGGCGAGGTCAGCGGGGCTGAGCTTTTCCAACTGCTCAATGCTGCGCGCATTCAAGTCCACGAGCGGGACGTTCTTTTCCGCCGCCACGCGTTTCGCGGCGGCGACGTAGCCGACGAGGAGGTCAGGCACGAGCTTGCCCCCTCTGGAGGTGCGGCGCGTCAGCGAGGTCACGAGCACCGGTTTCGCGCCGAGGGCGCGGGCTTCGTCCACGTAGCGGGCGAGATTCTCGGGGAAAGTCGTCGCGGGGTCTGTTTCACGAGCGAGCCCTTTGCCGGGCTGATCGTTGTGGCCGAATTGAATGAGCAGCCAGTCCGGTTTGTGGGCGAGCGCGGTCTTCCAGTAGCCGCCGTCGCGGAAGCTCTTCGTGCTGGCTCCCCCCTTCGCGTCATTGAAGCACTCGGCGCGATCGCCGAGCAGTTTTCCAAAAGCATCGCCCCACCCGCTCTTGCTCGCCACGGTGGAGTCGCCGATCAGCACCACGCGGATCTTCGCCGGGGGCGTTGCCGATTCCGCAGCTTGGAGAGAAAAAGCGCACGCGATCGCGGCAAGCAGCGCCCCGAACTTTTGCGGACCGGCGCTCATGGCTGCGCAGCGAGTGCGGCCTTGGCCTTTGCCGCCGCTTCTTCCGCACGCCGCGCGAGCTCTTCCGGCGAAGGCAGCGACCTCAGCACCTCCGCCGGGATGTCGCCCATCTGCGCGAGTTTCACGAGACACTTCTGGCGTTCGGCCAGCGCCTTGTCGGAGTCGCGCTCTTTGCTGAAGCGGCTCTTCGCCTTCTCACTCCGCAGCCGCAGCATCTCGTACACATCACCGCCGAGCAGCGCGCTGATATCGACCTTCATCTTCTCCTTCTGCAGATCGCTCTCGCTCACGATGTCGCCATTGATCGGCCCCGCTTTGTATTTCGGAAACATGATCGCCGCCTCGGGGCAGACGCGCGAGCAGGCCGGGCAGTTCGTTTTGCAGTTGTCGTTGTTCTGCACCTGGATGCGCTTCTCGGTGTCCACGCCATAGACACCGAAGAGG
>JANPIS010000078.1:0-7011 GCA_031425095.1 Chthoniobacteraceae bacterium | reverse complement strand
GAATGCGAAGTGGTGGTGCTCGGCGGGGGCATCACCGGCGCGCTCGTCACGGACAAGCTCGTGGAGGCAGGACTCGACGTCGTCGTGCTGGACAAGCGGGAAGTGGCCAGTGGCAGCACCTCCGCGACCACTGCACTGCTCCAATACGAGATCGATACCCCGCTTACGGAATTGATCGAACGTCTCGGCCAGCGCGACGCGGAACAGGCTTATCGCGTCTGCCTCGAGAGTATCGGGAAAGTCGGAGCCCTCTGCGCCGAACTCGGCGACGACTGCGGCTTCACGAAGAAGAAGAGCCTCTACATCGCGACGAAAAAATCCGAAGTCGCCGACCTCCGCGCCGAGTGCGACGCGCGCCAGACCGCGGGCATCGATGTGGAATTCCTCACCGAACCGGAGATCGCCGCGCGCTTCTCCTTTTCCCGTCCCGCGGCCCTGCTCTCGCACACGGCGGGGGAAGTCGATGCCTTCCGCCTCGCGCACCGTCTGCTCGCCCGCGCGCAGAGCCGCGGCGCACGGATCTTCGACCGCACGGCTGTGGAGAAATACGACGCGCGCGAAGACGGCGTCACCTTCACCACCGACCGCGGCCACACCATCCGCGCGCGCTGGGCGGTCTTTGCCACGGGATATGAGGCCGTGGAGTTACTCGATCGCCGCGTGGTGAAATTGAAGTCGTCGTTCGCCTTCGTGAGCGAGCCGCTGGAGAGTTTCGACGGCTGGTGGGAGCAGTGCCTCCTCTGGGAAACGGCGCGGCCTTACCTCTACCTGCGGACTACCGACGACGGGCGCGCGATCGTCGGTGGGGAGGACGATCCTTTCCGCAATCCGCTCCGCCGCGACGCGCTCGTGCCGAAGAAAGCTGAGCGCCTCGCCCGCCGCTTTCGCGACCTCTTTCCCCGCATCGACCTGGAGATCGCCTACGCGTGGGCCGGCACCTTCGGCGAAACCAAAGACGGCCTCGCCTACATCGGCTCCGTGCCGGAGTTACCCGCGTGTTACTTCACGCTCGGCTTCGGGGGAAATGGGGTGACTTACAGCGTCGTCGCCGCGGAGATCATCCGCGACGCTATCCTCCGCCGACCGAATACCGAGGCGCATCTCTTCCGTTTCGATCGTTAGTGCCGGGCGTGGGCCTCCGCTCCGCACGCGTTCGAGGGCTCACGAAAAGAGTTTGCGCACCCCGCGGGTGGCGTCGTGGAAAATGCGACCGATCCGGGCTTCGCCAGTGTGCAGGCGATCGCGCAGCACCTCGGCGCCGTCGCTGGCGTAAGCACTGGCGCGGCGCAAGGTCGGGCGGGTCGCGTCGCGGAGACGATCTTCGAGATCGGCCAGCAGCTGGGAGACGCGCTCAGTGCGCGTCGGCTGCGGGCGCAGCGCGCGCACGATCAGCCCGATCGCCAGGCCCGCGCCGATCGCCCAGAGCACCATGCTCGTCCGGTCGCTGCAGGGCTGCATTGCGCCGGCGATTCTCGGGTCGGTCTCAGCGATCGCGGCTTCATCTATCTTCGTGGAATCATTCATGGCTGGGAGTGGTGGAGGTTTGGGTGCGGAAAAATTCGCAGGCTTTGAAGAGGCCGAGGAAAAGCAGCGCCGGTCGCACGAGGGAAAAGGCGATGCCCACGAGAGCGGCAGCGATCGCGCCGAGTGGGAGGAGATTGAGCAGGAAGCCCGCGCCGAAGGCGGAAGCAATGGCGGTCGCCGGTTCGCGCCGCGCGAAACCGTCGGCCCGCACCATCAGGTCGTCGAGCTTGGGCGGAGTGGGTTGAGATCGTTTGGCCATAGTGCTACCCCCATCGCCGCGCGCACGGCGGGTGCGCGTATCCATCGCTCGCATCCAGCCCATTTTTTCCACGCGCCGGGGAGGCGTCGGAAGATCACTGAAGCCCCGAGCCGCGAATCAGGGGTTGATTCTGGAGAATGGCAAAGCCGCTTGCCGCGCGCGCGCCGATTGCTGGCAAATGAATCCGCCCAACCCTGCCTGACCTATGGAGCAACGCACCCTGCTCATCATCGACGAGTCCCCGGACGATCGCGCAGTGGTCGCGGGTCATGTCCGGCAGGATGCCAGTTTTGCCTACCGCATCGTCGAAGCCGCGACCGTCGAAGAAGGACTCGCGCGGTTGCACGACAGCCAGCCCGATTGCGTCGTGCTGGACGACTATATGCCCGATGGCAGTGCGCTCGATTTCCTCCGCGCGGCACGCGACGAGAGCGGCCGGCTCGCGTTGCCCACCGTCATCTTCACCGGAGCCGGCGACCCGATGTCGGCGGTGGCGCTGATGAAGGCCGGCGCGCAGGACTGCCTGGTGAAAACCGATCCCGCCGCGGACGCCATCCGCCTCGCGGTGAACAACGCCATCTACAAGATGCAGACCGAGCGGCAGCTCGAAGCGCAGCGCGCCGAGATGGAGCGGCTCTACGTGGAGGCGCACTCGGCCAATGCCGCCAAGGACGACTTCCTCGCCATGCTCAGCCACGAACTGCGCACGCCGCTCACGCCCGTGCTGGCCCTGGTCTCCTCCACGGTGAATGACCCGACGCTCGCGCCCGACTTGCGCGAGACCTTCGCGATGATCCAGCGCAACGTGGAGCTCGAAGCCCGGCTCATCGACGACCTGCTCGACCTTACGCAGATCGCCAGCGGGCGGCTGAAGATGGAGTGCAATCCCGTGGATGTGCATCGCTGCATCGAGGCCGCGCTGGATGTGGTTCACGCTGGCTTCGAGGACAAACGCATCACTCTCCGCACCGAACTCGCGGCAGCGAACTCCGCGGTGTCCGGGGATTTCGCGCGCTTGAATCAGATGCTTTGGAACCTGCTCAAGAATGCCGTGAAATTCACCGGCCCGCACGGGCATGTGACGGTCACCACGGCCAATGAGGCGGACACCTTGCGCATCGAAATCACTGACGACGGCATGGGCATCGACCCCGCGCGGCTCGCCACGATCTTCGGCGCGTTCAGCCCCATCCGTCCGCAACCGACGGCCACTGGAATCGGCCTCGGGCTCGCGATCACCCGGGCCATCGTGGAAGGTCACGGCGGTACCATCCGCGCGGAGAGCGACGGGCAGGGCCACGGTGCCGTCTTCCGGATCGCGCTGCCCACCTGCGCGGCCGGGCCGGTGGTGGGCGACGCGGCAGCGCAGACGCCCGAGCTTGCGGTGCGCGGCAAGACCATCCTCGTTGTGGAAGATCACGAAGACACGCGGCGCGCCCTTTCTCGCGCTCTGCGTCGGCGCGGGTTTGGCGTGACCGCCGCGGGAAGCGTCGCTGCCGCTTGCGAGCAGTATTTCGCCGCGCCCGCCGACCTCGTCGTGTGCGACATTGGCCTGCCCGACGGTACTGGCTGGGAACTGCTGGAGAAACTGCACGCGCATGGCCCGGTGCAGGCCATCGCGGTGAGCGGCTACGGCATGGATCACGATTTGGAGAAAAGCCGCGCCGCCGGTTTTGCCGGGCACCTGACCAAGCCCGTGGACTTCTCCCGCCTCGAAAGTCTGATCGTGGAAAAACTCACCGCCGCTCCGGCAAAGTAGCCGCGTTTTCACACGACCGCGCGGCGCTTCATTCGCGATGACGGGGCATGAAAAGCTTCACTTACGAAACCCACTGGGACGAAATCAAAGGCCAGCTCCGGCAACGCTTCGCGCAACTCACCGACGACGATCTCGCTTTCGTGAAAGGCAAAGGCGAAGAGCTCCTCGCGCGGCTCCGCGAAAAGCTCGGCATGTCTGGACAGGAGTTGGAGACCGTCTTGGCCGAGCTTCACGCCAAGGCTGGAGAGCGTCTCGACACGACGAGGGAAAAGATCAGCGGCCTCGCGAGCGACGTGCGCGACCGGGCCGGTGTCGTCGCCGAAGATGTGAAAGCGAAAGCCACCGCCGCGGCGGAAGAGGTGAAGGCGCAGGCGACTGCGGCCTACGGGCAGGCACGGGAACGGGCGCGCGGATTTCTCGCCGACGGCGAGGAGTATGTGCGGCACAATCCGCGCGAATCCCTGCTCGCAGCGATCTTCGCCGGTTTCGTCGCCGGGCTGCTGATTCGGCGGTAGGGCGCGGGCGTGCTCCACGGTCTAGCCTTCGAGAAAGTTGAAAGTGGATACGCGCAACCGGGACCGCCATGGCGAATCCCCACCTGTATGAATAACCAAACCAATCTGATTCGAGTCCTCGCGCTGGGATTGATGCTCAGCGCTTCCGCTTGCACCACCGTCGTCGAGGAAAAGAAGCCGACGACCACCTCCACGACCGTCACGGAGGAAACGCGCTCCCAATATCCGATGCGGAGTTCCACCAGCACGCAGACCACCACCACGGATTCCCGCTAAGCGAATCCACAGCGTGAATCCCGGACTTCCGGTTCCACGGCTCCGCGGGCTCGCGACTGACTTCGACGGCACGCTCGCACACAATGGCACCGTCAGCGCGTCCACCCTGGCCGCGGTGCAACGGCTCAAAGCGGCTGGCTTGCGGTTGATCCTCGTGACGGGACGGGAGTTGAATGAGCTCGCGTCGATTTTTCCGGAACTTAGCTGGTTCGACCTTGCGGTGATGGAGAACGGCGCGGTGCTCTTCGATCCCGCGACGGGCCAAGTGGAACCACTCGCCGAACCACCGCCTACGGCCTTCATCGCGCGACTGCATGAGCGCGGGCTGCCTTTGCAACTCGGGAAAGTGATCGTCGCGACCTGGGAGCCACATGAGACGGTGGTGCTCGACGCGATCAAGGATCTCGGCTTGGAACTCCAGGTCATCTTTAACAAGGGCGCGGTGATGGTCCTGCCCAGCGGCGTGAATAAGGCCACTGGCTTGAAAGCCGCGCTGCAACGGCTCGGCCTCGAGCCGAAAGACATCGCCGGCATCGGCGACGCCGAGAACGATCACACCTTCCTCGAAATCTGCGCCTACCCCGTGGCCGTCGCGAATGCCCTGCCCGCGCTCCGCGGGAAAGCTGCATACGTGACTCAGGGCGATCACGGCGATGGCGTCGCCGAATTGATCGAACACATGATCGCGGCTTTGGAGGTGAAGCCATGAAAGTCCTGATGATCGATGTGGGCGGGACCAGCGTGAAGATGATGGCTTCGGGGCACGAAGGCTTCCGCAAGTTTCCGTCGGGCCGCGGACTGACTGCGGCCAAGATGGTCAAAGGCGTCCTCGCGGCGACGGAAGACTGGGAATACGAAGCCATCACGCTCGGCTTCCCCGGTCTGGTCCGGGAGGGACGCATCGCCCGCAATCCACTGAATCTTTCCGGCGGCTGGATGGACCACGATTTCGACAAGGCGCTGAAACGCCCCGTGCGCATCATCAACGACGCCGCGATGCAGGCCCTCGCGCGTTACGAACGCGGGCGGATGCTCTTCGTCGGCCTCGGCACCAGCGTGGGTGCCACCTTGATCGCCGACGACACCGTCGTCCCGCTGGAGATCGGCACCCTGCGCCTTTCCAAATCCGAAGCCTTCATGGATCGGCTGAGCAAGGAAGCGCTCAACACCGGTGGCAAGAAACGCTGGCAGCGCAGTGTCGAGCGTGCCCTCTCGGTGCTGCGCGACGTCTTCTGGCCCGATCACATCGCCCTCGGCGGCGGGAATGCGCAGCACCTCGATCCACTGCCGCCAGGCTGCGAGCTGGGGGACAACCAGGACGCCTTCCGTGGCGCGACCCGCCTCTGGCCAAGTGCCGACATGCTCGCGGAGCCGCTCACGACGACGTGGCGCATCACGCGGAAGACGAAGGCGGATAAATAGCCCGCGCAGCGCCCGCGACGACGATCAAGGGCGCACAATGCGCTTTACGAGCAGCGCGCGCGGCGCGCCGGATGACCGTGTCACGGCGATAGCGCAGGAGTTGTTTCGGTTCACCGAGCCGCGAGGGATTGCCAGCGGCCTGGGTTCACCGCGCCGAGCGGTTCCAGACTCAGATCAACGCCGCCGCGGACTCCGGAAGTGGCGCGTGGATGGGCACCTTGCGGTCGCGCAAGCATTGCCCTGAACCGCGCGCAAAGACGGCCTGGATTTCCGCGACGATGGCGAGTGCGATCGCTTCGGGTGCATCGCCGCCGAGATCGAGGCCGGCGGGGGCGAAGAGATTCGGTCCGACGGCGATGCCAGTGTCGAAGAGGTCGCCGAGCAATTGCTCGCGCCGGGCGCGCGGGCCGATGAGGCCGATATAGCGCAGGTCCAGCGGGAAGAGCGCGCGCAGGGCCGCGAAGTCGCGGCCGTAGTTGTGCGTCTTCACGATCGCGGCAGTCCACGCATCGTAACTGGCGGCAAGCTGGGCCGCGTTGTCGATGGGATGGGCGGTCCAGCCGAGCGCTTTCGCGAAAGAGAAAAGCGCGGTGCTATCGGGGCCGTCGCCGACGATGAGCAGTTGCGGCGCCGGCTCCAGCGCTTGCACGAGGTCGGCGGCGGTGGCGGCGTCTGCGCTCAAGACGATCCGGCTGCCGCTCGCCAAGCCAGTCGCCATCAGACACGGACGGCGGGCTCGGAAATGCCCGGTCAGCTCTTCGAGAAAATCTGCACGCACTCGCTCGACGAGAATCTCCAGGGCGCCGTTGCAACCAAATCGGCGGCGCGTGTCGAAGGCCATCAGCGCCGGCGCGCCGGTGCGCAACACTTCGCGTGCTTTTTCCACGACCTCCTCTTCGAGGCATCCCCCGCTGAGCGAGCCGACCGTCGCGCCGTCGGCGGCGATCAACATCCGCGCGCCGGGGCGGCGATAGCTGGAGCCGCGCGTCCGCACGAGCGTCGCCAGCGCCACGGGCTCGCCGCGACGCCGCTCGAACTCCCGCACGATGTCGCCGATCTCGCGCATCTCAGGCGAGGGGCGGCAGACCCGGGAGCACCTTGTCCAGCGTCAGCGGGTAGTCGCGCAGCCGCACTCCGGTGGCGTTGTAGATGGCATTGGCGACGGCGGCACCTGCGCCGCAGATGCCGAGTTCGCCAACGCCCTTGGCCTTCATCGGTGAGGATTTGTCGTCGAGCTCTTCGAGGAAATGCACGTC
>JANPIS010000077.1:0-25023 GCA_031425095.1 Chthoniobacteraceae bacterium | reverse complement strand
CGGCTACTCGTGGGTGGAGGTGAAAAGTGGTGGGACGACGGGCAAACCGACGACGGTGATTCACGACCGCGACTTCCGCGACTGGGGGCGCGCGAGCCGGCTCTACTCGCAGCACCTCTGCGGATTCCCGCTCGGCACGCGACATTGGAAGCTCTGGGGCTCGCTGCGCGACATCAACTCCGCGCGCGATTCGCTGCCGCGCCGGGCGATGAATGCGCTGCTCGGCGTCGAGCCGCTCAATGCCTTCCTGATGGACGACACGCGCATGGCTGGCTACGCGCGCCGCATCAACGAGTCGGAGATCTGCCACCTTATGGCCTACGTCGATGCGGCGTATGAGCTTGCGCGTTTCATCGAGCGGAAGGGGATCATGGTGCGATCACTCGAGAGCATCATGGCCTGCGCGGGCGCGGTGACGGACGACATCCGTGCGACGCTCACCCGCGTTTTCGGCGCGCGCGTGCACAACAAGTACGGCAGTCGGGAGTGCGCGGACATGGCGTGTGAATGCGCGCACGGGGGATTTCACATCTTCGGCACCGGCGTGCATCTCGAAGTGGTGGATGACGCCGGCCAGCCAGTGGCAGCGGGCGTCACGGGCCGCATCCTCGTCACACTGCTGCACAACCTTCGCTTCCCGATCATCCGCTACGAGATCGGCGACCTCGGCGCGCTCTCCGACCGCGCGTGCGCGTGCGGCTCGCCTTTTCCGCTGCTCGATCGCGTCGAGGGGCGCATCGCCGAGCGGCTCACGACGGCGGCTGGCGATTACCTCAGCCCCGTGTGCATCCGGCACCTCGTCGGCGTGGTGCATAATCCGGGCAGCATCGCGCGGTTCCAGTTCGTGCAGGAAGCCGGGCCGAGCTACTCGCTCGCGCTCCAGATGGACGCCGCGGCGAGCGACGCGGATTTCGCAACGCTGCGCGGGAAGCTCGAGGCCGACTTGCGTGCGGTGCTCGGCCGCGACGCCGCGCTCACGATCGCCCGTGCGGATCGGATCGCGGAAAGTGAGAGCGGAAAATTCCGCTACATCGTCCGGAGATAGCGCGAGCCGCAGCTACTTCCGTCCGACCTTCTCGCTCCCTTGCGCGAGGATCTTCCGCTCGGCGCGCGTGAGTTTGCCCATCCCATCGCGCGCGATTTTCTCGAGGATTGGATCGATCTGCGTGGTGATGAATTGTTCCGGGCTCATGCGCTGCAGCCGCGCGGCGCGTTCGCGCTTTTCGAAGATGTAACGCTGAATCGCGAGCGGATTGCCGAAGCCGAGCTGCTTCACGTAAGCCCACGCCATGAGGCCTGCCACGAGCATCGCCACGGGCCCGATCTGCAGCAGTGTGCCGGACCACCAGAGGATGCCGCAGGTGAGCGCCACGCCGACGGCGAGATGCCGCGCCCGCAGGCGTATGGGGATGACGGAGAAGAGCATCTCCCGCACTTCGAGCTCCGGGAGGATCGTGCAAAAAGCGATGAGCACCGCGATGACGCCCGCGGACGAGCCGACGAGGGGCACCTGTGGGAGGGCCAGCACATGGGCGAGGCCGCCGACGATCCCGCCCAGGATGTAGATCGCGAGGAAATGACGCCAGCCGACGATCGGCTCGACTTCGCGACCGGCGAAGAAAAGCAGGAGCATGTTGCACAGCACGTGGAGCGGGTTGGGGTCGTGTAGAAAGCCATACGTGACGACTTTCCACCACGCACCGCCGAGCACACTCGCGCGATCGATGGCCAGCCACTCCCAAAGCATTCGCTGCCCGTGCTGATCGTGCAGCATGATCGTGATGATCATCTGCGAGACGTAAGCTCCGACTCCAAGCGCCACGAGCAGTGACGCGACCATCGGACGCCCCGCCATCGGACGCGTGAAGGGTTGCGTTTGGCGGCGGGAGGGGCGCATACGGAGACCGCAAACTAGGTGAGCGCTTCAGCGAAGTAAAATTGGAAAACGGTCTCGAAGTGACTTCCTCGCTGTCGGGAAGAAACGTTCAGTCCTCCGCCACGACCACCCGGAGTTTCTTCGACGAGATGCGGAAGACGACAGGCAGCTTCATCACCACCTCGCCGTCACATTCCACGGGCACATCCTCGTCGCTGCGGACCTCGGCGCGCGCGGTCTGGAAGTACTCCACGTCCGGCTGCTCGGCGTGTGTGCCCATGAGGATCGTCGCGAGATGGCGGGCGATATCGAGGTAGCCGATGTTCTTGAAAATGAGCACGTCGAGCTTGCCGTCGTCGTAGCGCGCGCGGTTGAAGAATTTCAGCGGGCCGCCGTAGTGGCGGCCATTGCCGACGAGCACGAAGGAACCTTCGCAGATGCGGCCGTCGGCCTCGACGATCAGCTTTGGCGGTTTGCGCGCGGCAATCTGCGCCGCGGAGATGAGGTAGCTCAGCGGGCCGAGCGACTTCTTCGACTCCCACGTCGTCGCCTCCACGACCTGCGCGTCGAGCCCCACGCCCGCGAGCTGCACGAAGTACTGCTTGTTCGCCCGCGCGAGATCGATCGTCCGGGTGTGGCCCGCGAGGATGATCTGCCAGCATTTCTCCAGATTGCCCGGCAGCCCGAGCTCCGTGGCGAAGACATTCATCGTGCCGACGGGCAGAATCCCGAGCGCGACCGGGGAGCCGGCGAGGCCATTCACGACTTCGTTGATCGTCCCGTCGCCGCCGGCTGCCACCACCGTCTTGTAGCCGCTCGCCACGGCCTCCATCGCGAGCCGCTTCGCATGGCCCACGGCGGTGGTCGGTTGAAAAGTGCAGCGCGGGAATCGCTCGATCGTTTCCCAGGTCTTGCGGGCCTTTTCGCTGCGCGCGGCTGGATTGAAGATGACGAGGATGTCGGTCATGGGCGGGCAAATACGCTTTTTCTTTCAAGGCTGCGCTCGTAAGCTGCCGTTCGTGAATAGGCTTTCCAAGGTGATTCTCTGCACCCTCGCTGCGCTCGTGACGCTCGTGGTGCTGGTGGTCGTGGCCGCGAATTTGTACATCCAATCCCCCGGGACCCAGGCCCGCATCCAGGCTGGAATCGCGAAGGCTTTGCGCATGCCGGTGACCTTCGCCAGTACCAGCATTTCGATGGCGGGGCAGTTGAAAATCGTGGGCATCGCAGTCCGTGACGGGGAGCGAAACTTCCTCGAGGCGAGCGCATTCATGGCTCGCTACCGACTCGGTCCGCTGCTCCGCGGGCGGCTGGAGATCTATGGCCTCGCGGTCGAGCGGCCGCAGATCGTCTGGCAGCAGAATTCCGAGGGCGACTGGGTCGTGCCGAGAATGCCGGAGGAGGAGAAGGCCAAGCCAGTGGAGAAGAAGGTCGAGACCGCTGCGGCGCCGGCAGCCGAGCGGAAGACAGGACTCGATGTCGTCGTGGAAGGGTTTCAGATCCGCAATGGCTCGGTG
This sequence comes from Chthoniobacteraceae bacterium, assembly GCA_031425095.1. Classification (GTDB taxonomy): domain Bacteria; phylum Verrucomicrobiota; class Verrucomicrobiia; order Chthoniobacterales; family Chthoniobacteraceae; genus JANNXQ01. The sequence goes on along the minus strand of JANPIS010000077.1, from coordinate 21,630 downwards.
GAACTCCTGGACAAGAAAGGGCGGACGTCGGCGTCCTTCACAGGTGTGAATGTGTTCTACACGACCCTCACGGCCGAGCGCATGGAGGGGAATGCGCACGTCGAGAAGTTGAGCTGGGGGAAGGAGCTGATGTTTGAAAATGTGCGTACCCCTTTCCTGTATACTGGCCAGGAGCTCACCCTTCCGGAGCTGAAGGCCACGCTCGCGGGTGGGACGATCAAGGGGCGATTCGCGATGAAGCTGGATCGCAAGAAGAGTCCGTTCTCACTTCAGCTCGCGCTGGAAGCGATCGATGCCGGCCAGCTCAGCACGCAGATGCATTCCGCGCTCGGGAAGGCGGAGGGCGCGATCGGTGGTGCGCTCGAACTGCACGGCGATGCCAAGGACATCGCGGACGCCGAGGGCTCGGGGAATCTGCAGATTCGCGATGGACGGCTGCAGAAACTCGAGCTCTTTGAGGCGATCGGCGGAGTGCTGCAGATCCAGGAGCTTTCCGACCTCAAGCTGAAGGATGGCCGCGCGATATTTCGGATCGGTGAAGAGCGCGCGCACATCGATGAACTGATGCTCGAAGCCGCCGACCTGCGCCTGAGCGCGAAGGGAACGGTGCGCTTTGATGGACGCATCCAGCTCGCCTCCAGGCTCTCCATTGACGAGCCGCTCCGGAAGCATCTGCCGGGGCTCATCCGCGGGAACTTCGAGCCTGCCGATGATGAGCGCTACGCGATCAGCTTCGACATCACTGGAAAGGATTTTCGAGCGCGGACGAACCTGCTCGATCGCATCGTCGGGAAGAAGGTCACGAGCCAGTTTGACGACCTGCTCACGAGCCTCTTCGGCTCGAAGAAGAAGGACGAAAAAAAGAGCGACGACAAGAAGGGGGAGAAGAAGTCCGAGGACGGCGCGAAGAAACCGAAGAAGACCGACGAGCCTGCGAAGGCGGAGAAGAAGGACGATGCGGTGCCGCCGCAGCCGGCTGGAGTGCCACCTCCCTCCGCCCCTCCCGCGCCGCCGGCCTCGCCCGAGGAAGTGGCGACCCCCACACCCGCGGCCAGCGGGCAGCCCCGGTCGGAGTGAGCGCGTCGTGAGAGTCATTTCCGGTTCCGCGGGAGGTCTCCCGCTCTACGTCCCGCGCAGCGAACTGCGGCCGACGATGGACAAGGTCCGCGGGGCGATCTTCGACAGCCTGCGCGATGTCGTGCCGGGAGCGCGCGTGCTCGATCTTTTCGCGGGCAGCGGTGCGCTCGGCATCGAGGCGTTGAGCCGCGGCGCGGCGAGTGTGGTCTTCGTGGAGAAGGATCGCCGCGCGACAGCGGCCATCGAGCGCAATCTCGCGACCACGCGCTTGAGCGGCGCGATCCATCCGGGCGATGTCTTCAGCTATCTGGATCGGCTGGCTGCTCCGGAAGCCTTCGATCTCGTGTTCGCCGATCCGCCGTATGCGCGCAGTGAGGGGGAACGGGAGTTCGATCGTGAGCTGCTGACTAGCACCTCGCTGCGGAACACGCTCGCGCCCGGCGGCATCTTCGTCCTCGAGCATCTTCCCGGCGCGAAGCTTCTTCTCGGCGAGGCGTGGGAATGCTTCCGCCAGAAACGCTACGGCGCGACCGAAGTGGCGATGCTCCGGCTGGCTGGAAGTGTGCGTGAAGTTGAAAACAGCGAACCTTCCGCGGTCACTTGATCCGCCCGAGCACGCGATAGGCGTACCAGCCGATGATCTCGTGCATCCAGGTGGACATGCGGACAAAGCCGCCATACGCCGGCGGTCCGATTCGCCAGGGTGTGATCGGGTTGCCATTGAAGGCCATGAAGTGGCTGGGCGCGGGCACGACCTCGACACCGGCGGTTTGAAAGGTGGCCACGGATCGGCGCATGTGACTGGCTGAGGTCACGAGCAGGACGCGTTTCCAGCCGCGTTTGGTGACGAGTTCCCGCGCTCGTTGAGCTTCATCTGCGGTGTCGGCGCAGTGGCCGAGGGTGAGGATCTCTGCGTCCGTGAGCTGTCGGTCCGCGAGGGCGTCCCGCACCACCTCGCCTTCGACCATGTGGCGTCCGGCGATGTACACGCCTGAGCCGCCGATGCAGAGCACGTGCGCTTTGCCGAGGCGCAGGAGTTCCAGTGCGGTGAGCAGGCGATTGGCCGCCGGGGTCAGCCGGAGTTCGGCGACTTCGAGCAGCGATGGCTCGAAGCCGCCCCCAAGGAGGACCACGGCGTCGCATTCCGGCAGCTCCGCGATTTTCACGTTGAGGTAGGGCCGCTCCAGCGCCCGCAAGAGGACGACCGGAAGCTCGGTCCCGCCGATGGCGAGCACGAATGCGGCGATCGCCGCCGTCGCCGTCGCCAAGCCGCGCAGTCCGCGGCGCCAAAGCGCGAAGGTCAGCGCGAGCAGCGCGAGCCAGATGAGGCCGATGGGTTCACAGAAAAGGTAGAGGGTGCGGATCACGTGAGAATGCCGACGACGGTGGCCGTCATGTAGCAAGCGAGAAGCCCGCCGACCATCGCCCGCAAGCCGAGCGCGGCGAGTTCGCTGCGGCGGTCGGGCGCGAGTGCGCCGATGCCGCCGATCTGGATGGCAATGCTCGCGAAATTCGCAAAGCCGCAGAGTGCGTAGGTCGCGAGCGTGAAGCTCCGGTCGCCGAGTGCGCCCGCCTTTTGCATGTCGGTGAGGCTGAGGTAGCCGACGAATTCATTGAGGACGATCCGGGTGCCAAGCACTTCGCCGACCTTCTGGCAGTCCACCCACGGCACGCCGATGAGCCACGCGCAGGGCGCATTCAGCCAGCCGAAGATCGTCTCGAGCTTCACCGGCGCGGCGATCCCGCACCAGCCCTGCACCCCGCCGAGCGCGCCATTGAAGAGTGCGACGAGCGCGACGAAGGCGATGAGCATGGCCATGACATTGAGCGACAGCGTCATCCCTTCGCTCGCGCCGAGGCAGACGGCATCGATGCCATTGCTCGCGGGGCGCTCGAGTTCCGCCTTCGCACCGGCGGCCGTCTCGCTCGTCTCCGTCTCGGGCAGGATGATCTTTGCGATGAGCAGCGCCGCCGGTGCGCTCATGAAGCTCGCGGTGACGAGATGCCCGGCCATGTCCATGCGACCCGCGGCATTGCCAAAGGCGACATACGCCGCGAGCACGCCGCCCGCGATGCTGGCCATGCCCGGAACCATGAGCGCGAGGAGCTCGCTGCGCGTGACGTGCTTGAGATACGGCTTGATGACGAGCGGCGCCTCCGTCTGGCCCATGAAGATATTCGCCGCGGCTGCGAGACTCTCGCTGCCGCTCGTGCGCATGAGCCGCTGCATCACCCAGGCGATCACTTTCACCACCTGCTGCAGGATGCCGTAGTGGTAGAGAAGACTGGAGAGCGACGAGACGAGGATGATCGTGCCGGTGACGGTGACGAAAAACACGAAGGCGTTGCCGGGACCGAACGCGCTCGAGAGCAGCGCCTTGTCGGCGAGTGCGCCGAAGACAAAGCGGCTGCCTTCATCCGCGTAGCCGAGCAGCTTCGCCATGGCATCGTTCGCGAAGGTGAAGAGCGCGCGGCCAGGCGCGGACTTGAGAATGATGAGCGCGAGCAGGAACTGCAGAAGCACGCCACTGATCACGGTGCGAAACGGGAACTCACGGCGATTGAGCGAAATGGCCCATGCCATCCCGATGAAGCTCGCGAGTCCGAGCAGGCTGATGATCTGGGGAGGCATGTGCGCGAAGCTAGGAAATGCCCGGACTGCCGTCCAGCCGCGTGGCGGTGCCTCACTTCATCGCTTCGCTGCAACGCCGCTGCCAGACCGTCCGAAAAGCCGCCTCGACCTGCCGCGCCATGCGTGGCCCATCGAGCAGCACTGACTGACCCATTCTGCCGCGCAATCCAGCGTGCAGCGCGGCCAGCCGCGGTCGGTCCCTGGCCAGCAGGAGCGCAGTCTCGATGTAACCTTCCACGGAGTCTGCGGCGAGTTCCGGGAGCCCGACATTGGCCAGCAGACTGTAGCTGGCACGACCGAGCGGCATCGCGCCGATGAGGGCGATCACGGGAACTCCCATCCAGAGCGCATCGCAAGTGGTCGTCATGCCATTGTAGGGAAAGGGATCGAGCGCGATATCGATCTGCTGGTAGCGCAGCGGGTAGGCATGGGATGCGCCGTATTCGAGGAAGCTCACGGCTTCCGGCGCCACGCCGTGGCCAGCCAAGGTCCCGACCGTGCGTTCGCGGTGGCGACCGGGCTTGGCGAGCAGCAATAAGCGAGAGCCAGGCAGGCGGGTGAGAATTCCGGCCCAGCAACGCAGGACCTCGTCGTTGATTTTGCAGAAGTTGTTGAAGGAACCAAACGTCACGCCGCTGGTCGCGTCGGGGTCGAATCGACGAGGTTCCGGCGCATCGACCGGCGGCAAATAGCACGTCCAGCACTCGGGGAGCCGAAGCGGTGATTCGAATTCCTCGGGTGGTGCGGGCGGATCGAGGAAGGGATCGCTGAGCCGGTAGTCGATGGCGCGCACGCCGGTCGCGCACGGCTGGCCGAGCCAGGAAATCTGCAGCGGCGCTGGCTTCCGTGCGATGACCGGGAGACGATTCCGGGCGGTGTGCAGGCCGAGATCGATCAGGATGTCGATTTCGTCGGAGCGGATCTGGGTGCAGAGCGCTTCGTCCGGAAGCGCGCCCACATCGCGCCAATGCGAAGCGGCCGCGCGGAAACGCTCCGCCACCGCATCGCTGGATGGGGTCGTCGAATAGCAGATGAATTCAAAGCCGGTGCGGTCGTGAGCCTCGAAAGCCGGGAGTAGCGCGCGACCGACCACATGATGGCGGAGGTCCGCGGAGAGCCAGCCGATGCGAAGCCGGCGATGTGGGGAGAAATCGTGGGCGTCGTGCGATGATTTCCCTTCGGCGCGCACCGCAAACTTTTGCGCCCATGCCTGCTGTTCTTGCGCGATCCGCGCGGCATCGTAGTGCGGGTGGTAATAAGTCTGGAGGATGAGGTTGCTATGGACGAGCGGGTCGGTGGGGTTGAGCGCGACGCTCCGGCGAAGCATTTCGAGCCCCTCATCCAGCACTCCCTGATCCATGAGCAGATTGCCCAGGTTGTAAGGGCACCAGGCATCGGTGGGATGCTGCTCGACCATTGCACGGAGGTGCTCGATCGCTTCGTCGATTTGGCCGGCTTCGTCCAGCGCTCCCGCCAGACTCAGTCCGGCCTTGAGGAGGTCGGGCTTCCGGCGGAGCGCTTCCCGCAGGGCCACGATCGCGTGCTCCCACTGTTGCTGGTGGACTCGGACAATTCCGAGATTGGACCAGGTCTCGGCGGTGTCCGGTTGCAGACGCAGGCTCTCCTCGTAGGCCGCCACGGCTTCATCGAATCGCCCGAGATCCATCAGGATGATCCCGAGATTGCTGAAGTAGTGCGGCTTTTCCGGACTCATTGCGATGGCTTGCCGCACGAGTTCCAAGGCCGGCTGGGAGTGCCCGCCTTGGTGCGCCAGCATCCCCAGGAGGTGAATGAGATCCGGATTCCAAGGATTGAGCGACAGCAAGTGACGGTAGATGGCTTCGGCCTCAGCCAGGCGCCCGGCGCGATGGTGCGCCATTGCAAGTTCGAGCGTTTCCTGTGTCATGCCTCGTCGGTAACACACGCCCGACGCCGCGCAAAGCGGCCACAGCGCCGCTCCGGGGAAATAAGCCGTTGCCCCTGCTCCCTGCGCTGGTTTAGCCTTGGCGGCTCAAATTTACCGCCAAAACCATGTCCACCGCCGCTGCTCCCGCCTCATCTTCCGCCACTCAGACCAGCCAACTCGAGCAACTCAAGAAGCTCACCAAGGTCGTCGCGGACACGGGCGACTTCGAGTCGATGCGCGAATTCAAACCGCAGGACGCGACGACGAATCCTTCGCTCATCCTCGCGGCGGCGACGAAGCCACAATACGCCCACATCATCGACCAGGCGGTGAAGGAGCGCAGTGGCAGCGGCCTCACGGGCGCGAAGCAGCTCGACGACATCATCGATCACGTGCTCGTCGCCTTCGGCTTGGAGATCCTGAAGATCGTGCCCGGCCGCGTCTCGACCGAGACCGATGCGCGCCTCTCTTTTGACACCGAGGGGACGATCGCGAAGGCCCACCAGCTCATCGCCCTGTACGAAGCCCGCGGCATCAAGCGTGACCGCATCCTGATCAAGATCGCGTCCACGTGGGAAGGCATCAAGGCCGCCGAGGTGCTCGAGAAGGAAGGCATCCACTGCAATCTCACTCTGCTCTTCTCCTTGGCCCAGGCCATCGCCTGCGCGGAGGCAAAGGTGCAGCTCATCTCGCCCTTCGTCGGCCGCATCCTCGATTGGTGGAAAGCCTCGACGAAGAAGGATTACGCTCCTGCGGAAGATCCCGGTGTGAAGTCGGTCACGGAGATCTTCAACTACTACAAGAAGTTCGGTTACCGGACCGAAGTGATGGGCGCGAGCTTCCGCAACAAGGGCGAGATCACCGAACTCGCGGGCTGCGACCTCCTGACTATCAGCCCGAACCTCCTCGCGGAACTCGCCGCATCGGATGATCCGGTGCCGCGCAAGCTGGACGCGCAAGCCGCCGCGGACCTGAGTCTCCAGCAGGTGCACCTCGACGAGAAGACCTTCCGCCTCCAACTCAATGAAGACGCGATGGCAACGGAAAAGACCGCGGAAGGCATCCGTAAATTCGCCGCGGATATCGTGAAACTCGAGCAGGTGATCGCCGCGAAGCTCTAGTCCGCGCGGCGCCCGAGTCGGTTAAAGTTTCACCGTGTCCCGGTGAATCGCGGGCGCGAGTTTGGCAATGAACTCGCGCAACATCGTGTCCGTTTGCTCCTCGTCGAGACCCTCGCGGCGGAGTCCTTTGGTGACCGTCGAGGCGACAGTCACGAAGGCCCAGCGCTGATTGTAGCCGTGGAGGAGGCGATCGGTGATGTCGATCAGGTTCCGGCTCAAGTGCGACGCGGTCACGGTGTCGTAGCCGATGAACCAGTAGTAATCCAAATTCTTCACCACGACCTGCGACCCTTTTGAATCCAGCACAGGTTTCCCTGACTCTTCGTCCCGCAGCATGCGGATATTGAAAAGGCGCGTCGTGACCAGCGGTGGACGCTCGCGTTGCGCGATGGCGCTCTTGCCCGAGCCAGCGATCGTCCAGCCTTGCGCCGGGAGGCACCACTCCGGGCGGTGAATACTGGTATTCATGTCCTGACCGGAGAGCACGATGGAGACGAGGATCTCGTCGCCACGAGCGTTGGAATAGACCTTCCGAGCAAACTCGGTGTCGTGTCCCAGGACCTCGCGCTCGCGGACGCCGATCTCCTGATCGCGGCCATACCACATACCGCCGATCATCTTCGGCAGCTCGAATTCCACGCCCACCGGCTGCATGCGCACCTTCTTGGGCAGGAGGAAGACCGTGCTCATCCCGCCAAGCAGCACGGCCAGAAGGATGGCCAGCCTACTAGTAGTCATAGGAGATGGGAGAGGCGGGTTTCGGGTCGGACTTCCCCACGGGCTGCGCGGTTTCGTCGGCGATACGCACCGGTGCCTCGCGCTCCAGGGCCTTGGCGGAGACTTTGTTCCAATCGAGGTTCAAGAGCGTGGCAAAGCTCGTCATCGCGACGAGGGCGATGGGGAAGAAGAGGAACCCTGAGTAGTCGTGGTAGATGCCACCCGCGATCTCGGGATCGATGAATCGGGCGAAGAGGATGACGGTGAACAATCGGCCGACGTTGCCGACGATCGCGAAGACGAGGGAGGCACCGAAGATGACCACCTTTTTCCAGAGCACATCCTGAGTGAGGTGGACGTAGATCGCGGTGAGCATACTCATCGCCGCGAGGGAGCGGATGCCGCTACAGCCTTCCGCGATCTCAAAGTTGAAGCTGCCATCCCGGGCGGTGAGCGTGGTGCCGACGGCCTGGATGCTCAGGCCGACGAGTCGTGACAGCCCCTGGATCGACGAAGTGATCACGAACTGCAGCGGGAAGGTCAGATTTTGGAGCGCCTCCACGGGGATCATGAAGAGCAGAAACGCACTCGGAAAAAGGGCGATGCGGGCCACCTGCCAGCCCCAGAGGTAGAGGGCCGCACCATAGGACAGGAACGGCAGGGCGAGCAGCGCCATGCGTGGTTGCACGCAGCGGACGCCGACGACAAACAACACGATCGCGAACGCGACGAAGGCCAGTCCCCAGTCGCAGCCCTTTTTTTCCGCGGCCGCGAATTTGGCGCGGTGAAACAAAAGCAGGATCGCGGCGACAGGGATCGGGAAGTGCCCGTGGAATTGCTCACCTCCCGATTTCATCCAGGCGTTCTGCGCCCAGGTCGCCGTCGATTGCGAGCCCAGCACCCAGACCCGGTGGAAAAAGTAAAAGTAAACAAACGTGGTGACGCATGCTGCCGCCAGGATCGCCTGCAGCGGATGCTCCCGGCACCAGCGACCGAAACGCGCGCACGCCTCGCCAAGGCTGGGCGCGGGGGTCACTTGCGGCGGGGTCGCAGACATGGCGCGGAGTGTAGGCGCATTCCGCGCGAGGGCAAACTTCGGCGTGCAAACCCCGCCCGGATGCGGCCTGATGCGGGATGCTCGCGCGCAAGTCACGCCGCCCGTCGGGCGGCTCCCACTGATGATCCCCGCCATCCCGCGATTCAATGTCCTGGGTGTCTCGGTGAGTGCGATGGACCTGCCCACCGCAGTCGCCGCGATCCTCGCTGCCGTGCGCGAAAAGACCAAAGGTTACATTTGCGTGACCGGCGTCCACGGGGTCACCGAGGCGCAGTCCGATCCCGAGTTTCGCCAGATCTTAAACCGCTCCTTCCTCAACACGACCGACGGCATGCCGCTGGTCTGGCTCGGGCGGCATTACGTGAAGCCGGAGGTCCAGCGTGTGTATGGGCCGGATCTGATGCTCGAGATGTTCGCGGCGACGCGGGCGATCCCATTCCGGCACTTCTTCTACGGCGGAGCGCCGGGCGTGGCGGAGAAGCTGAAGGCCAGTCTGGAGGCGCGCTACCCCGGTGTGCAGATCGTTGGTACCTACACTCCGCCGTTCCGTCCGCTGCTTCCGGAAGAGGAAGCCGACCTCGCCGCACAAGTGCGGGCGGCCAAGCCCGACCTCATGTGGGTCGGCCTGAGCACGCCAAAGCAGGAGCGCTTCATGGCCGAATACCTCCCAAAGCTGGACGTGACGCTCATGGCCGGTGTCGGTGCCGCGTTCGACTTTCACTCTGGCCGCGTGAAGCAAGCCCCGCTCTGGATGCAGCGCTCCGGGCTGGAGTGGTTCTACCGGCTCTGCACCGAGCCGCGCCGCCTCGGCCGCCGCTACCTGGTGAATAATCCGCTCTTCGTCTGGCGCGTCACCCAACAGTTGCTGGGCGTGCGCGAGTATCCGCTTGAAGGCGGCCCGCTCCTGTAGCAAGTGTCCGCTCCTTTCCTCTACCCCTCGTCACACTCCTCATGAATCGTATCCTCGTCTGCGGCGCCGGTGGCTTCATCGGCGGTCATCTCATTGCCGATCTCCGTCGGCAGGGTCACACCAATCTCCGAGCCGTGGATAAGAAGCCGCTCAGCGAGTGGTATCAGCGCTTTGACGATGTGGAAAATCTGTCGCTGAACCTGGAGCATCTCGACGCGTGCGAGACGGCGATCCAAGGCTACGACACCGTGTACAATCTCGCCGCGGACATGGGCGGCATGGGCTTTATCGAACTAAACAAGGCGCTCTGCATGATCACCGTGCTGATTAACACGCACCTGCTCCTCGCGGCGAAGAAGCATGGCGTCGCACGTTACTTTTTCTCCTCCAGCGCCTGCGCCTACAATGGCGACAAGCAGAAGGACCCCAACGTCACCGCGCTCAAGGAAGAGGACGCCTACCCGGCGATGCCCGAGGATGGCTACGGGTGGGAGAAGCTCTTCAGCGAACGCATGTGCCGGCACTTCCGCGAAGACTTCGGCATCCAGACGCGGATCGCCCGCTATCACAATGTCTATGGCCCGAATGGCACCTACGATGGCGGCCGCGAGAAGGCGCCGGCGGCCGTCTGCCGCAAGGTCATCGCCGCCAAGCTCAGCGGCAAACACGAGATCGAAATCTGGGGCAGCGGCGAGCAGACCCGCAGCTTCATGTACATCGATGACTGTGTGAAAGGCACGCAGATGCTGCTCAACAGCGACTTTGTGGAGCCGATCAACATCGGCAGCAGCGAACTCGTCTCGATCAATCAGCTCGTCGATCTCGTCGAGCATATCGCTGGCGTGAAGCTGAAGCGGAACTACAACCTCAACGCCCCGAAAGGCGTGAACGGTCGCAACTCCGACAACACGCTGATCCAAAAAGTTTTCGGTTGGGAGCCGAGCACCAAGCTCCGCGATGGGATGGAGAAAACCTACCGCTGGATCCACGACGAAATGGTCGCAGGCGGCGATTCGGTAGTGAATCGCTCGTAGTTTTGGACTGCGGTGACTTGTCGCCGGAGGCAGGCCGCGCCGGCAATCCGGCTCCGCCAGAAAGCGGCGACAAGTTGCCGCACTCCAAAAGTCACTTCCGCAGCTTCGCCTTCTCCTTGTCGTATTCGTAGAAGGGTTCGCGGAAGAGGTAGAGGAGCCAGTGGGCGAAGCCGGCGAGTGGGCTGTGGTAGCCGAGCCAGGCGAGGAAGGCGTTGTTGAAGCAGATGAGGCCGGGGTAGTCGGTCCACTTTCGGACCAAGTAGAAGGGGACCTTCTGGAACTTTGTGGGGTCGTCGTTGAGTTGGATCGCGGAGTATTCGCTCCACCAGCCACGCGACTGGAAGTAACGCAGATACGCCACGCGCTCCTCGGGGATTTGCATGATGCGGCAGCAGACGCGGTCGGCGGCGACGAGGTCGTTGGAGCCGAGGACGAAGTTGAAGTCGATCACGTCGCCGAGCATCGGGCCGGTGCGGTTGAGGCCGTAGCGTCCATCGATGAGCGAGTAGGCGCGCGGGAGGCGGCGATTAAACTCATACATCACCTGTGCGAAATACGGGTGCAGCTTGAGCCGTTCGTTCGGCACCTGGATGCAGCCCCACTGGTTCTTGATCGACATCGAGACCAGCGTGTTCATGTGAATCTTCGGCACTGGGAGTGTGATGAAGGCGTCGATCTCGCGGAGCAGCAGCTTGGGGAAGGGGACACGCAAGGTCCGCCAGCCGGCTTTCATCTCGACCCACTCGGGCTCGGTGAAGCTCAGGTTCACGACTTCCGCGCCAAGCTCCTTCGCCAGCTCGTAGATGCCTATGCCCTTGAAGACCTCGTCCATCGAGAAGCGGTTGTATCCGCCGCTGTCGGCTTCGCCGATGATCACCCGATAGCCCCGTCCGACGAGGCACGCGGTAACGGCGCGGAGATGGTCCAGCGAGGTCATCACTCCGGGGCGGAATTCCGGGTAAGTCAGGTTTGGTTTGAGAAAGACGCGTGCACCGGCCGGCACGTCATTGAAGAAACCAACACCGGTGAGCGTCGCCTCGACGGCGCTCGCGTAGCCTTCGGCAAGGCTCTGAAGGTGGACGACGGGGGTGGGGGTCATTTCGCGTTCAGACATTCGTCATAAACGCGGACGATCTTTGCGACCATCTCCTTGAGTGTGAAGCGCTCGATGACCCGGCGGCGGCCAGCGGAGCCCAGGCGCTGGCGCAAGGCCGGGTCCTTCACGAGCAGTTCTAGCTTGTCCGCGAGCGCCGTGGGATTGGCGGGCGGCACGAGGAAGCCCGTCTCGCCATCAGCGACCTGCTCGATCGAGCCGCCAATATTCGTCGCGACGACCGGCATGCTCATGCACATCGCTTCCATGACGACGCCGCCGAAGGGCTCGGGCTGGGCGGAAGTGAGCACCGCGACGTCCATGGCCGCGTAAGCCGGGCGCGGGTCGGCGAGTTCGCCGGTGAAGGTCACGTCATTCTCGATGCCCGATTCGCGGGCGATCTCGCGCATCCGCTCGAGGTGGGATTCGTTGCCGGGGAAGGGTGCACCGACGATGAGCAAGTGGACGGGCGAGCCGCGCTGCTTGAGCAGGCCAGCCGCCTGGATGAGGAACTCCTGACCCTTACGCATCAGCTTGATGCGGCCGACGCAGCCGATGACCGGGCTGCCGTTGAGCTGATACTTTTCGCGAAAGGCGATCACTGCGGCCGGATCCGGCGCGGGGAATTCCTCAAGCTCGAAACCATCGTGCACGACCGTCACCCCAGCGCCGCGCGGGAACTGCCTGGCGACGGGCGTGGAGACCGCGAGAATGCGCTGTGAGAAGAGCCGGATGTAGGCGGCATAAACAGGCCAGAATGCGCTGAACTCCTGAAAGTAATCGCGGATGTGCCAGATGTTCGGTACGCCCGCGAGGAACGCGGCGGCTCCCGGCGCGACGATCACGCCGGTGTTCGTATGGACGAGATCGATGCGCTCGCGGCGGATTAGTGACCGCAGGCGCAGGATGGAGAGCGGAACGCCAAGGAGGAAGGGCAGCAGGCGCCACGATTTGAAAACGCCGCGCGTGATCGCACTCAGATGCGGAAAGATGATCGTCTCGACTCCTGCACCGGCGAGCGCGGCTTCGAGCGGACCGCGCTCGGGAATGATCACCACCGGCTCAAATTTTTCGCGATCCAGATTCCGCACCAGCCGCACGAGGCACCGGCTCGCTCCGTACACATCTGCGCTGTTGTTGACGAACAGCACCTTCGTTCGCGTTGGCCTCACGCGCCGGTCATACATACTGGAAATCGTGTTGACCATCGCTTTCAGCGTGAATCGCTCGGCGATGCGCCGGTGGCCTGCTTCTCCAAACCGCGTGCGCAGATCCTGATCGGCAAGGAGTTGTGCAATGCGGTCCGCGAGAGCCTCTGCATCGGCCGGCGGCACGAGCCAGCCGGTCTCGCCATCGACGACCTGCTCGACCGAGCCCCCGATCGCCGTCGCGATCACCGGCAGTCTCATGCTCATCGCTTCCATGACCACGCCGCCGAACGGCTCCGGCTGCGCCGAGGGGAGGACGAAGATGTCCATCGCCGCATACATCGGGCGCGGATCGGAGACTTCGCCGGTGAAGATCACGTCTTCCTCAAGGCCGTTTGCGCTCACCATCTCGCGCAAACGGGCGAGGTGCGATTCATTGCCGGGATACGGCTGGCCGACGATGAGGTACTTTGCGCTCACGCCGCGGCGCTTCAGTCGCGCAGCCGCTTCGATCAGCACTTCCTGGCCTTTGCGCTGGAGCTTGATCCGTCCCACGCAGCCGACGACGAGCGCGCCACCGAGGCCGTATTTCGCACGCACGGTCGCCACGGAATTCGGATCTTCGAGCCGGAACTCCTCGAGATCGAATCCATTGTGGACCACGCGCACCTTTGTTCGATCACGGAACTGCGCTGCGATGGCCTCGGAGACCGCGAGCATCCGATCGGCGAAAAACTGCAGCCAGCATTCATAGATCGGCCAGAACCAGCGGAACTCCTGGAATGAATCCCGGATGTGCTGAAAGTGGGGGACATTCGCCAGCCACGCCGCAGGTCCCGACGAAAGGATCACGCCGGTGTTGGTATGCACGAGGTCGATCTTTTCGCGATGAATGATGCGCGAGAGCCGGATCGCGGACGACGGGATATTCAGCAGGAAGAACGGGAGGCGCCATGAGTGGAAGACCTGGCGCGTGATGACGCTGAGCAAGGGAAAGACGATCACCGGCACATCCATCGCGCGCAACGAGTCCGCCAGTGCGCCTTCGGATGGCAGGAGCACGAGCGGCTCAAAGCGCGTGCGATCCAGCGCCCGGACGAGGCGGACGAGGGAGCGGCTGGCGCCGTAGATATCGGCGCTGTTGTGGACGAACAGGATCCGCATGGCGGAAGTGGGACAGGTTTCTTGGGTATCTTCACTGTATCTCTGGCGCAGGCGGGTGGCGCGCGGAGATGGTGCAGATTGTGGGGTGACGCGATCTACACGATTTTATGTAGGAAACCAGCGTCGTCGTGTCGGGGAGCGGGTGAAGTTTCCGGGGCGCGAATGAAACGGGAGGATTTGGGAGCTCGTTCTATTCACCCAAAGATGTGACAGACGTTCGGCTTCCCCCTGCTAACTTCTTCAAACGATGTCCTCCTGTCCTCGCATCCCTCGCTCGCACCGGTATCTCGCCGCCGCCGCTGCCGCGCTCGTGGCGTGGCCCATGGCGTTCTGCGCCGACGCCAATGCTGCCGAGAAGATTTCCTTCAACCGCGACATCCGTCCGATCCTTTCCGACAAGTGCTTCCACTGTCACGGCCCGGACTCAAAGACGCGCGAGGCGGATCTGCGACTCGACACCCGTGAGGGGCTCTTGAGCGAGATCGACGACATCTTTCCCGTCGTCCCGGGGCATCCGGAGAAGAGCGAGCTGCTCATCCGCGTGCGCTCGACAGACAAGGACGAGGTGATGCCGCCGCCGAAGACGCACAAGGAGGTGAAGCCGGCCGAGATCGCGCTGCTCGAACAGTGGATCAAGCAGGGCGCGGAGTTTCAGGGCCACTGGTCGTCCGTCGCGCCGGTCAAATCAGCGGCGCCCGAGGTGGCGGACGCGAAGGGCGCCATCGATGCCTTCATCCGCGCGAGGCTGCCGGAGAAAGGTCTCGCGCCGGCCCGCGAAGCGACGAAGGAGGTGCTCATCCGGCGCGTGACCTTCGACCTCACTGGCTTGCCGCCGACGATCGAGGAAGTGGACGCCTTCCTCGCCGACACTACGCCCGATGCCTACGAGAAAGTGGTCGCGCGACTGCTCGCCTCGCCGCACTACGGCGAACACATGGCCCGCCACTGGCTCGACGCCGCGCGCTACGGCGACACCCACGGCCTGCATCTCGACAATGAACGCTCGATGTGGCCCTACCGCGACTGGGTGGTGAAAGCCTTCAACGACAATCTGCCGTTCGATAGATTCACCGAATGGCAGCTCGCCGGCGATCTCCTCCCAAAAGCGACGCCGGAACAGCTCGTCGCCTCGGGCTTCAATCGCTGCAACGTCACGACCAGTGAAGGCGGCTCGATCAACGAAGAACTGCTCGTCCGCTACGCGATTGATCGCACCACGGTCATGGCCGAGACTTTCCTCGGCCTCACCGCTGGCTGCGCGGTCTGCCACGATCACAAGTTTGATCCCGTCTCGCAGAAGGAATTCTACGAGCTCTACGCCTTCTTCAATTCCGCCGCCGACCCCGCGATGGACGGCAATACTCTCCTCACCCCGCCGATCTACACGCTCACCACGCCAGAGCAGCAGAAGCGGCTCGACGATTTCGATGGCAAGACCCGCGCGTCGGAAAAGAAGCTGAGCGAAGCGCTTGCCAAGATCGACTACACCGATCCCGCGACGCTCATTCCACCGCCGGAAAAGACGACGAAGGAGACGATCTGGTTTGATGATGAGCTGCCGAGCAAAGCCACCGCGAAGGTCAACGGAAGCAACCACCCGCTCTGGTGGGTAACGGCGGACGATGGGCAGGTCGCGAGCGGACAGCGCGCGCTGAAGCGCATGGATGCCGGACTCGCGCAGGATTATTTCATGGGCATCACGCCGCCGATCATCCCGCCGACGGGCGGCAAGGTGTTCGTCCACGCCTTTCTCGACCCGGAGAATCCGCCGCAGACGATCATGATTCAATTCCACACGGATAAGTGGTCGCACCGTGCCGCTTGGGGGGATATCGACAAGATTGGTTTTGGGGCGAAAGGCTCGCCGGAGCGACTGCACAAAGGCAAATTGCCGAAGCTCGGCGAATGGGTGCGCCTTGAGCTGAATCTGAGCGAGTTCAAGCTCCCGGCGGGCACGAAATTCAGCGGCTTCGCCTTCACGCAATTCGGCGGCACCGTCTATTGGGACAAGCTTGGCGTGAGCTACGTGGACGATCCGGTGAACGACCTCACCCAGTCGCAGACCGCGTGGGAGAAGTTCAACCAAGGCAAGACGCGCAAGGAACTGCCGAAAGACGTCGGGACGATCTTTCGTTCGGTAAATCCAAAGGAACGCACGCCGGAACAGCAGCAGCGCCTGCGCGATTACTACCTCGCCAGCGTGCATGGGGAATCGACACGGAAGCTCGCCCCGCTGACGAAGGAGATCGACGGGTTGAAGACGAAGCGTGAGGAGTTCGTGAAGACCATCCCCGCGACGCTGGTGATGGCCGATCTCCCGCAACCCCGCACCGCGAACATTCTCACGCGCGGACAATACGATCAGCCGAAAGATGCGGTGCAGCCTGGCACTCCGAAATTTCTGCCCGCACTCGCGGTGCCAGCCGAGCAACGGCCGACGCGGCGCGATCTCGCACAGTGGCTCATCTCGCCCGAGCACCCGCTCATGACCCGCGTGACGGTGAATCGCTTGTGGCAGCAATTCTTCGGCACCGGAATCGTGAAGACCGCCGGCGATTTCGGCTCGCAAGGCGAACCACCGACGCACCCGGAGTTGCTCGATTACCTCGCCGTGACTTTCCGCGAGTCGGGCTGGGACGTGAAGCGTTTCGTGCGCGACCTCGTGACCTCCGCGACTTACCGCCAGGAATCCAAGGCGTCGCCAACGCACCTGGAGAAAGATCCCGAGAATCGTTATCTCACCCGGGGACCGCGACTCCGCCTCGATGCGGAATGCCTCCGCGACAATGCGCTCGCGACGAGCGGACTCCTCGTCCGCAAGCTTGGCGGCAAAGGAGTAAAGCCGTATCAGCCGGAAAACATCTGGGAGCCGGTCGGCTTCGGCGGTAGCAACACCCGCGAATACAAGCAGGACAGCGGCGAAGCGCTCTACCGCCGCAGCCTCTACACCTTCCTCAAGCGCACCGCACCGCCTCCGTTCATGACGACTTTCGACGCGCCATCGCGCGAGCAGAGTTGCACGAGGCGCGAACGCAGCAACACGCCCCTGCAAGCACTGCAACTCATGAACGACGTGCAGCACTTCGAAGCCGCCCGTGTCCTCGCCGAACGCATGATGAAGGAAGGCGGAGCGGACACTGCCGCGCGCGTCGCCTGGGCCTTCCGTCTCGCTACCGCCCGTCCGCCGACGGCCGATGAACTCGAGATCCTCCAGCAATCCTACGCCGAGCAGCTCGAGCGCTACGAAGCCAACCCGAGCGCCGCGCAAAAGGTCATCAGCGCCGGCGAATCCAAGCGTGACGAAAACTTCGATCCCGAAGAACTCGCCGCGAATACGCTGGTCGCCAATCTCATCCTCAACCTCGACGAAGTCGTCACCAAGAACTGATCGTGCCATGATAATTTCGCACGGAGAGCACGAAGCACACGGAGTGGGGAAGATGACGGGCTTATTCCTCCGTGCGAACCCGTCTGACCCAGCCGACGCAAAGCCATGAACCCACTTCAAGAATTCGCCGCCCTTCAAAGCCGTCGCTCCTTCCTCCACAACTGCGGGATCAGTGCGGGAGGTATCGCGCTCAACTATCTGCTCGGTGGTGACGCGTCGGCCGCGCTCGCTGCCGGGAAGAACTACGGTTCGAAAGTGCATCCCGCTCTGCCGGGGCTGCCGCATTTTCCTCCGAAGGCGAAGCGGCTGATTTACCTGCACATGAATGGCGCGCCGTCGCAGCTCGATCTCTTCGACTACAAGCCGGGACTTGCCGGGCAGTTCGACAAGGATTTGCCGGACTCCATCCGCAAAGGTCAGCGCATTACGACGATGACCAGTGGTCAGGCGCGGCTGCCGGTCGCACCGTCGATCTTTAAGTTCGCGCAGCACGGCCAATCCGGCATGTGGGTGAGCGAACTCCTGCCGCACATGGCGGAGATCGTGGATGAAATCTCGCTGATCAAGACGGTCCACACGAACGCGATCAATCACGACCCGGCCTGCACCTTCGTGATGACCGGCAGCGAAATCCCCGGCAAGGCCAGTCTTGGCTCGTGGCTGAGCTACGGACTCGGCAGCGAAAACGAAGATCTTCCTTCCTTCGTCGTGCTCACGCCGAATTGGTCGTCGAAAGGCAACGCCCAGGCGCTCTTTACCCGCATGTGGAGCAGTGGCTTCATCTCGTCGCAGCACACCGGCGTCGCGCTTCGCAGCAAGGGCGACCCCGTGCTCTTTATCCAAAATCCAGAGGGCGTGGATCGCGAAGCGCGGCGCGACATGCTTGATGCGCTCGGCCAGCTCAATGCGAAGACGTGGCAACGCTTCGGCGATCCCGAGACGCAGACCCGCATCGCGCAATACGAGATGGCCTTCCGCATGCAGACGTCCGTGCCGGACCTCACCGACTTCTCGAAGGAGTCGAAAGAGACGCTGGAGATGTATGGGCCGGATGTGACCAAGCCCGGCACCTTCGCCGCGAGTTGCCTGCTCGCGCGGCGTCTCGCCGAGCGGAACGTGCGCGTCGTGCAAATTCTCCATCGCGGCTGGGATCAGCACAATAATTTGCCCGCCGAAATCAAAGCGCAGTGCGGCGATGTGGATCAGGCCTGCGGAGCACTGATGAAGGATCTGAAAGCGCGCGGCCTGCTCGAGGATACGCTCGTGGTCTGGGGCGGCGAATTCGGCCGCACCGTGTACAGCCAGGGGACGCTCACCGCGACGAACTACGGTCGCGACCATCACCCGAAGAACTACTGCATGTGGATGGCAGGCGGCGGGATCAAGCGCGGCCTCGTCCATGGCGAGACCGACGACTTTTCCTACAACCCCGTGCAGGACCCCGTGCATCTCAACGAACTCAACGCCACGATCCTCGACCGCATGGGCATCGACCACTCGAAGTTCAGCTTCCGCTTCCAGGGGCTCGACCAACGCCTCACTGGCGTCGAGGAAGTCCGCCCGGTGAAGGCGATCCTGGCGTGAGTTTGTAGCCACACCGCACGGAGACGACGATGCTCCCGGCTGCGTCCGGCATGTGTGTTCCAAAACTCCGTTGATTGGGACGCGGGAAAAATGAGCACTTGACCGCACCCCGCTGGCCTTCCCAGCATGGACGGCATGAGCAAGGCAGAGATGACTGGCGACTCCCAGATGAGAGCGGGGAGGAGCGCGCCGGAGCATGCTCCCACTGCGTGGACAAATTTTGCGGAGTATCGTCCGCTGACGTTAGTAACCCCACGAAACCCCATGAAATACCCTGCACGTCTCCTGCAATGGACCCTGGCCGCTGCGCTCTGCTTCGCCCACACGAGTTGCACCACGATCTTTCACGCCGACTTCGACGCCGATGCTGCCGGAGCCTTGCCCAACGCAAATCCGCCGGGCATTCCGGCGGGCGACATCATCTATTCCACGGCCGGAGGCAGCACGACCATGCTCAGCGTGGTCGATGATGCCGTGATCGGCTCGCGCAGCCTGCGCTTCAGGAACGATGGCGGGTTTGCCAAGTATCTGGGCTTCATTCCGGTGAATGTGTCGCCGAGCGCGAACCGCATTTATGCCTATTGGAGAGGCGTCGTCGGTAGTTCCAATGCACCGCTGGATATCTGGCTTGGCGACACCCACTTTTCCGGCATCGGTGGGATTCGGTTCGACGGCGGGAACGTGCGGGTACGGACGGGCTCAGACCGCTTTGAGACGATCGGCACCTATCAGCCCAACGTCCTCCATGCGGTCATCTTCACCTTCCACAAGTCAGCGGGCACCTTCAGCGTGAACTTCTACCAAGGCGGCGCTTCGCTGTCGCGGAGCGGCCTGCCGATCGAGAATGCCACGGCCGGCAACACCGTCCGACCGACGCTCTACATGTCGTACTATTCCGGCGGCGCCTCGACGGCGCGTTACTTCTGCGACGACGTCGTCATCTCCCAACGGGAGCCTGGGAGTCACTTTCAGGAGTCGCTGCGGTTGGAAGTTCCACTCGTCCGGCGCTGAGGCCACGCTACCTCCCGACAAACTTCGCCGCGAGGCGCTCGCTGAGTTTCGCCCGCACCGCCTCATCCGGCAGGCGCTCGAAGACGTCTCCGAGGAAGCCCTGCACGATAAGTCGCTGGGCGTCGGATTTCGAGATGCCGCGGGAAAGCAGATAGAAGAGTTCCTCGGCGTCGATCTGACCGCTCGTCGCACCGTGGCTGCATCGTACGTCGTCGGCTTCGATCTCGAGGCCGGGGGCGCTGTTGGCTTCGGCTTCGTCGCTGAGGAGGAGGTTGCGGACTTTCTGGAAGGCGTCGGTCTTGTGCGCGCCGGGATCGACGCGGATGAGGCCGGAGAAGATGGTGCGCGATTTGTCGTCGAGAGAGTTCTTATAGAGCAGATCGCTCTGGGTGTTCGGCGCTTCGTGGATCTGGAAGGTGCGCTGATCGAACTCCTGTGCATCCTGCGCGACGGTGACGGCGAGCATGTCGCTGCGTCCGCCTGGGCCGCGCAGGTGGCTCACACTTTCACTGCGAGCGTAGGAGCTCCCTAGATTGAGCGTGAGCGCTTTGGCGGAGGCGTCACGGCCGACCACGGTCGCATTCATCTGAAAGGCGAGGGCGTTTGGGCTCCAATCCTGCACGCAGATGTAGGTCACATTCGCGCCGCGTCCGAGCCACAGATCATTCACGCCGCAGGCGAGTCCCGCGGAGGCATCGGCGCTTCGGAAGTAGTCGATCATCGTGACCTTCGCCATCTCGTCGGCGACGATCAGCGTGTGCGGAAAGCAGGTGCCGCCCGCGCCGTGCAGCCAATGGAAGGCCTCGATCGGGAGATCGATCTCCAGACCTTTCGGGACGTAGAGGAAGGTGCCGGCGCGGACTTGGGAACGATGCAGCGCGGCGAATTTCTGTCCGCCGAGGATGGCCTCCTCCTGCATGAAATGTTTTTGGAAGAGCTCCGCGTGTTCCGCTGCAGCCTGCTCGAGCGGGAGCCAGAGCACGCCCTGCTGACGCAGCGTGTCGGAGAGCAACTCACGGGTGAGTAGTTGGTCGTTGCCGAAAATCATCCGCCCGGCCGCAGACGCCAGTCCTTTGGAACGTGCGATCAATTCCTCCCGAGCCGAATCCGTGACTGGCGTTGCTTGCGTGAAGGGCGCGAGGTCGAGCCGCTTCAGATTCGCAAAGCGCCAGGCTTCGTCGGTGCGCTTCGGCATCGGGAGCGCGGTGAATTCTTCCCACGCACCGTTCTGTTCCGCAGTCGCGGCGCCGGCCTTGAGGATCGACACGGGCGCTTCTGTGGTGGGGTGCGTTTCTTCGATTTCCAAAACAGCGGGCTCCATGCTCAACCGACGCTCCCTTCCATTTCGAGATCGATGAGGCGCTTGAGTTCGACGCTGTATTCCATCGGGAACTGGCGCACGAGATCGTTCACGAAGCCGTTCACAGAAAGGCTCATGGCCTGCGCTTCGGTGAGGCCGCGCTGCTGCATGTAGAAGATCTGCTCGGCGGAAATCTGCGAGACGCTCGCCTCGTGCTGGCAGGCATTGCCGGTGCCACGCACGGTGATCGCCGGATAGGTGTCAGTGCGCGACGTGGAGTTGATGAGCAGGGCGTCGCACTCGGTGTTGTTCTTGCAACCCTTGAGGTGCTTCGGGATGTGGACGAGGCCGCGATAAGTCGCGCGACCTTTACCGAGGGAGATGGATTTCGAGACGACGTTGGACGTGGTCTCGTCGGCGGCGTGGATCATCTTGGCGCCGGTGTCCTGATGCTGGCCATCGCCAGCGAGCGCGATGCTGATGACTTC
>JANPIS010000076.1:0-2362 GCA_031425095.1 Chthoniobacteraceae bacterium | reverse complement strand
CCTTTGCCCGGCTTGTCGATGACCGGTTCACCGCGCACCGGATAGAGCTCGGGGATGATGTCGTGGCCGTCTTCGCCACGGACGAGGATGCGACCCATCGGCCCGCGATCGCCAATGGAAGTCGCACTCCGACCGCGAATCTTCTTCGTCGGCGGCAGATCGGCGAGATCCTGGCGGTGTCCTTCGCGGGTGTGGATCACGAGCAATCCGGCCGCGCGCCACGCCGTGAGAAGGCGGATGTTGGGCGCAATCGTGCGACGGAGTTGCGAGACGTCGTTGCCGAGCATTTCGCCGAAGCCGCCGGGTTCGAGAAAGTCGCGCTGCATGTCGATGATGAGCAGCGCGCTCTTCGCAGGCACCAAGTCGAAAGCGTACGGTTCGGCCTCGATGGCGAGCTTGGGATCCTGGGTCATGGCGGTGGTCGTGGTGGTGCGGATCGGCGGAATGCGATCACGCGGAGTTACGAGCGGCGGCTTCAGCGCTTGCTGTGCCAAGACTGCGTCGCGTGCCGCAAGACGCTGAACTGGTGGCGGTTGAATTTCCGCGCGCCCGGGCCAGCAGGCGAAAATGCCTGTCCGCGGGTGTTGCAACTGTCCCGCCTCGCAACAGCACAGGCAATCCCGGCCTGACCAAACATCGCCAACGCTGCGGCGTTTTGTGCACGGGAGAGTGGCCCCGACGACGACGCAACGTGCTCGCACCAGAGTGCGCGGCATTCGCCGGGTGATTCGCACGCGCCGTGCTCCAGCGCGCGCGCGTGCGTCTACCGCTTCACTCCCAGCCTGCAACATGCCGCAGTTCGCGATGAACTCGGACCGACCGCACGTCGCGCGCAAGACGCCAGCGATCCTCACGCTCATCGCTGGTGTGCTGCTTTCGATCGCGCTCCTGCTGGTCCTCCGACAGCGGGAGGCGCAGGTGCGGCACAACGAACTGCGCGACCTCACTCGCGAGCGCGTGGAAATTCTGCACGGCCAGATGCTCCGCTCGATGGAGGTGCTGCACGGCATCGCTGCGCTTTTCGCCACTCGCGGCGATGTCACCCGTGCAGAGTTTCGGGCCTTCGTGAGCCACGCTCTCGCACGGCAACCCGAGCTGCAGGCGCTGACATGGGATCCGCGAATGAGCCGTGAGACGCGTGCCGCCTTTGAGCAGGCGGCGCAGGCGGATGGGTTCGCTGGCTTCAGCGTTCTGGAAAGCGACGCCCACGGGAAGCTCCGACCTGCATCATCGAGGCCGGAGTATTTTCCCGTCTTCTACCTCGAGCCACTCGGTCCGAACGCCGACGCCTTCGGCTTCGATGTCGCCTCCGAGCCGCTGCGCCTCGCCGCGCTCGAAGCTGCGCGCGATACCGGTCGCGCCACGGCCACCGCACCCATCCGGCTCGCACAGGAAAAGGAGTCGCAGCGCGGCTTCCTCGTCTTTGAGCCGCTCTACCGTGGCACACCCGCAACGATCGAGGATCGCCGCGCGGCCCTCACCGGATTCGCCGTCGCCGTCTTCCGCATCGGCGATCTCGTCGAGCGTTCCTTCCGTGAAACGCGTGCGGCAGCCATCCGCCTCGCGATCATCGACGAAGCGACCGGCACCATCGTGCATGAGGCGCCGAGCGGGGCCGCGGCGGATCGCGGGGCTCACAGTGAGCTGCTCGATGTGGCGGGCCGTCAGTGGCGGGTCGAGTTGCAGCCCGTCGCAGGATTCCGCCGCAGCGCGATCGTGTGGCCGCCGTGGGCGGCCTTCAGCGCGGGTCTTGCGATCACCAGTCTTCTCGCCGCTTACTTGTGGATCAGCCAGCGCAGTGCAGCGGAACTCGCACGATCAAATGCCGCGTTGCTCGGCGAAGTGGCGACGCGCAAGCAGGCCGAAGCCGCTGCCGAAGCGGCCAACCGCGCGAAGTCCGAATTCCTCGCAAACATGAGCCACGAGATCCGCACGCCGATGAATGCGATCCTCGGCTACGCGCAGATCCTCGGACGCGACGCCGCACTGCATCCCTTCCAGCGCGATGCGGTGGCGACGATCGCGAGCAGTTGCGACCACCTGCTGCACCTCATCAATGAGATCCTCGACCTCTCGAAAATCGACGCCGGCCGCATGGAACTCACCACCGCCGACTTCGATCTCGCGGCGCTGATGCGCGAACTCGCCGCGCTCTTCCAACATCCGTGCGAGGAGAAGAAACTCGGCCTGCTCGTGGAAGGCCTGGACCCGACGCGGCCCTGCGCGGTGCATGGCGACGAAGGGAAGTTGCGTCAGGTGCTGATCAATCTCCTCGGGAACGCCGTGAAGTTCACCGAGCGCGGCCGCATCATTCTCCGCGCTTCGTCACTCGACTCCGACGCGTGGCACTTCGAGGTGGAAG
>JANPIS010000075.1:0-7602 GCA_031425095.1 Chthoniobacteraceae bacterium | reverse complement strand
GAACCCGAAGCCGCGCACACCGCCCGACTCCTCACTTTCTTCGAAGAGCATCTGATACCCGACGCAGATGCCGAGGAACGGCTTGTCCGCCGCGAGCCATTCGCGCAGCGGCTCCCACAGACCCCGCGACTCCAGCCCGCGCACGCAGTCGCCGAACGCCCCCACGCCAGGGAGCACCAGGCCGTCAAACTCCGGCAGCCGGCTCGGGTCGCTGATCAGCTCGACTGGCGCGCCTTCATGCCGCAGCGCGTTGATGACGCTGCGGATGTTGCCGCTGCCGTAGTCGATGAGCCCGATCATGGAAAGCTACAGCGAGCCCTTGGTGCTCGGGATGCCCTCGACACGCGGATCGAGTTGGCAGGCCTGATCGACCGCGCGCGCGAGTCCCTTGAAGATTGCCTCCGCCATGTGGTGCCCATCGCGACCGTAGAGTACTTCGACGTGGAGATTGATTCCCGCATGCACGCTGAAGGCGCGGAGAAATTCCTCCACGAGCGAAAACGGAAAGTTGCCGATCGTCGCCGGCGCGCACGATGCGCGGAACTCCAGATACGGACGTCCGCTGAAATCGACCACGACGCGCGCGAGCGTTTCGTCCATCGGCACATAGCACCAGCCGTAGCGACGGATGCCACGCTTCTCGCCGAGCGCCCGGCCGAAGGCCTGGCCAAGCGTGATGCCCGTGTCCTCCACGGTGTGGTGCAGGTCCACGGCGATGTCGCCGTCGGCTTCAATATCGAGGTCCACGAGACTGTGCCGCGCAAAGAGCGTCAGCATGTGGTCGAAGAAAGGGATCTTCGTGCGGACCGTGGACTTGCCACGACCGTCGATGGTGAGTTCGACGGTGATGTCTGTCTCGCCAGTGGCGCGTTCGATGCGGGCTGTGCGGGTCATAGGGCTCGATTCGTTTACTCTTCTTCGTTGCGGCTGCGCATGGAAGTGAACATCCGCAGGCCAATGAGCACCGCGGCGATCCCGCCCACGATGGATGCAATCCCAAGCGGCGTCAGATAGAATGGCTTCTCTTCCACTGGCGCCTCGGCGATCGGAGCAGCCGCCGCCACGGGCTTGGGCTCGACCTTCGGAGCCACTTCCGCCGGCTTCGGCGTCGGCGTCGCGACGGGCGCCGGTGCCGCAACGACAACGGCGGCGGCTTTCTTCAGTTCTGCGAGCTCGGCGGTGAGGCGCTTGGCGAGTTCGTTCGGCTCCCAGACTTTCGCGGCCTGCAGCGCTGCAGCGGCTCCGTCGAGATCGTTCGCCGCGAGAGCGGCCTTGGCGCCTTGCGCGGAAGCGATCGACTGGCGCATCACCGGCACGGGCATCGCCGCGAGCCGCGTGGTCTCGGGTCCGAGCTTCTCCGCGATCTTCGCCAGCGACTTGCTGCTGCGGATATTCAGTGGGGGCCACTTGAGCCCGGCACGCTCTGCAGCGGCCATGGCCGCGATCCCCGCATCCTCGTCCCGTTTCACCGCCGCTTCGAGTTCGGCGCGGGATTGTGGCGCGGCCTGCTGACGCCCGAGCGCCTCGGTCTTCAAGTTCTGGTGCGCGCGCTCGACCGTGGCTTTCACCGTCGGCAGCACCTTGGCCGCGAGTTCCACGGCATCGGGAAAGGAAGCTGAGCCACCGTAGTTCTTCTCGATCTGCGCAAAGGTATTCAGCGCTCCCATGAGGTCGCCGCCCGTCGCCTGTGAGCGCATGTAGTTGAAGGCGATCGCGCCGTTCATCTGGTAGCGCTCCTTCTCCGCCTCCTCCTGCGTGAGCCAGCGATCGGCGAACTTCAGTTCACCGGCATCCACGCGCTTCTTCTCCTCCTCGAAGGTCGCGGCATTCTTCTTCGCCTCGGCGATGAATGCGCTGGTCGGGTATGCCGCGATGAAAGCATTCAGCGAGCGCAGCACATGATCATATTGCGCGGCCGGCAGTGAGTTCGGTCCCGGGCGCAGTCCTTTGATCGCATCCCACGCGGCGATGTCGGGCGTCTCTTTGGAGATGCTGACGATCTCGTCGCGCTTCAGCGTCTTGCGATCGACGATGTTTGCCGATTCGCGGTACTCGACCGTCACTTCGGTCGCCGTTTCCGAGAGGATTTTGCCTTCGAGCTTCGCGCCGGACTTGAGCGTGATCGTGTCCGCCGCAGCCGGACCCGCCATCGCCAATAGGGCTGCGAGAGGGAAAAGTTTGAGGGAGGATTTCAACATGACCCGCATAATGAACAGACGAGCGCAGCAGGCGGAAGCGGAATACGCATCCGCTTCGCCTCTGGGCAGAGCCCGCCGATGAGGGTCGCGCGTGCGGCTACTTGAACAGGTCCGCGAATTCTCCGTAACCCTCTTCCGCGAGCTTCGCCGCCGGGATAAAGCGAAGGCTCGCGGAGTTCATGCAGTAACGAAGGCCGGTCGGTTTCGGACCGTCGTTGAAAACATGCCCGAGATGCGCGTCCGCCTTCTTCGAACGCACTTCCGTGCGGACCATGCCATGCGCACTGTCGCTCTTCTCGACGACGGCCTCCTTCTTCAGCGGCTGCCAGAAGCTCGGCCAACCCGTGCCGGAATCGAATTTGTGGATCGACGCAAAGAGCGGCTCACCACTGATCACGTCCACATAGATGCCGGGCGCTTTGTTGTCGTGGTATTCGTTCTGAAAAGGCCGCTCCGTGCCGTTCTCGCACGTCACATGATATTGGATCGGGGTCAGATTCTTCTTCAGTTCTTCCTTGCTCAGGTTGCTCATATCTTTGGGTCGGGTCGTGGGTGATGCAGCGACAGTCTTCTGCTTGTCACTCGCGTCGCAGCCAGGCGCAACGATGACGGCGCATACAGCGGTGGCGGACAGCAGGACGATTCGCAGCGAACGGGCAGAGGCTTTCATGGGCCACAAAGCTAAAGCAGGAGCGCGCCGAATTCAAAGTCCGCCGCGCGGCTCAGTCAATTGATCCGCTTGGCGCGCTCGAAATTGCTGCGCTCGGCTTCTTCCGTCCGCAGCCGCATGCGGGTCTTCTGCATCCACTTCACGAGACTCACCCCTCCCACGAAAATGGGCGCGAGCAGCAGCACACGACCCTTGTCCGGAAGGATCGCAAATGCAACCAGGCACACGAGGACCACCAGCGCCGTGAACGCCCAGGCGCGGATGTTGAAGAAGCGTTCGTTCGGACCCGCCACCCTCCGCTGCCGAAAATGCTGCACGAACGCCCACGCGATAAACGCGAGCATGGCAGCGGTGACGAGGAACTTCATGACGACCGAGGAACGTCATGCGCAACCCACACCTCGCGCAAGGCCCATCTGCACCTCGGAGAGGACAGGCGCGTGCACTTGCGCTATGAGAGCCCTTTCCATTTTCACACCCACGCCTTCATGCACGACGCTCCTGCCTCCGACGCTCAGGGACTTGAGATCCGTACCTACTTCGTCCGCGGCCGCAACGCCCTCATCGCCCGCGCCGACTTCGGCGAACTCTACGTGGACTACTACCTCCACCAGGGACAGCACGGCTACCAACACTCGCCCGACCACGACGGCATGCTGAAGGAAGCACTCGCTGCGATGACGCTCCACTGCGCCTCCCGTCCACGCACGGAGTCCGCTGCCTGGACGATCCACTTTCAGGACCCGCTGCTAAATCTTTTCGTCACCGGAGACAGCCGTCTCGGCACCGTCGTCGGCCAGCTTTTCACCGAAAACATCCGCGACAACGGCCACAACCTTTTCGTCGCCGACGTCGTCCGCGCCGCCGACCAACCGCGCCGGAGCGCGGTGGACTTCACCGGCACCAGCGTCTTCGCTGCCGCAGAGCATTACTACACCCAGAGCGAACAACGCCCCGCGCGCTACTTTCGCTTCGGCCCCGAGGATTTCGTCCTCATCTCCGCCCAGCCCCAGTGCGATCTCGCATGGCTCGAATCGCTCGACGACACCGCGATCCAACACCTCGACCAGACCGAAACCCTCAGCCTCCTCGAGACCCGAGTCTATCGCTGGGAATGTGGCTGCACGCAGGACCGCATGTTCGCCGTGCTCGCATCGGTGATGCGCACCGATCCGGAAGGCCTCTTCGGCGACGACCCGGCCCTGCGCATGAGCTGCCCCCGCTGCGGCGCCCGCCACACCATCACCCGCGAAGCGCTCGAAGCCTACATCGCGGGAGCAGGCGCGTGATGGAGGAGAAATTCCAAGCTCCAAGGGCCCTGCTTTGGTGGACGGCTTGAGGGGCACGGCCGGCCTGCGCGTCATCAGAGTCCGGATAGAATCTGCGCCAGTTCGCGCAGGCCGATGGCCTCTACGTCCGGACTTAGCGGGTAGCGAGCATCCCCGGAATGAACGACGAACGATTTCGCCGGATTGAGGTCGGCGCGGGCGATGTGGAATCCGCGCTCGGGTTTTGCGGTGAGGCCGCGTTTGATCTCCACCGCCCAGATTCCGTGGTTGGCCGGTAGTTCCAGGATGAGGTCGATCTCCGCGCCAGCGGAAGTTCGGTAAAAACTGGCCCGCGTTCTCGGAGGCGCCGCACCGAGCAAATTTTCGATGGCGAATCCTTCCCAACTCATCCCGACGACCGGATGCCCGGCAAGCTGGTTGTGATCGGCGATTCCCAGCAGGGCGTGGACGAGGCCGCTGTCCCGCACATAGACTTTGGGAGATTTGACGAGTCGCTTGCCCGTGTTTGCGTGGTAGGGACGCAGCCTCCGCACGAGCAGCAGATCGACGAGCAAGTCGATGTAGTTCGTCACCGTTTGGCCACTGAGGGAAAGCGCGGCGGCGAGCTTCGACGCATTGAGCAATGTGCCTTGATTGTGGGCGAGCATCGTCCACAGACGCTCCAAGGTTTCGGCAGGGATGCGCGGCCCAAACTGCGGCACGTCGCGTTCCAGGTAGGTGCGGATGAAGTTCGCGCGAAAGGCCACACTATCGGCATCGTTTGCGGCCAGGAAGCTGTAGGGGAATCCGCCGCGCACCCAAAGCCTCGAAGCGGCGGGCAGATCGGGCGCGGCTTCCAGCACGTCGAGCGGATTCAATTCCACGTACTCGATGCGTCCGGCGAGCGTCTCACCGGATTGCTTGAGGAGGTCGATACTGGCCGAACCCAGAATGAGAAATCTGTTGGTTTGGCGTCCCCTCTGACGACCGCGGTCAATGATGCCGCGGAGGGTCTGGAAGAGTTCTGGAACCCGATGGATTTCATCGAGAATCACGAGGCGATCCTCATAGCCTTGGAGGAAAAGCTCGGGGTCAGTGAGCTTGTCGCGATCCGAGCGCAATTCGAGGTCCAGATACAGCGCTCCCGTTGATTCCGCGATCTTCTGGGCGAGCGTCGTCTTGCCGACTTGGCGGGGGCCGACAAGCACCACCGCAGCCTGTCGCATGAGGCCGTTCTGGACGGTTTGATAGGCTCGCCTCGGAATCATCCTCGCATATTGCGAACGGAGATTGAGTTTTGCAAGGCTCGGTTGCCGAAGACCTCTCGCTTTTGGCCACGGGTGGCATTCCGACCTTCATCACAATCGCGACTCGATGAGTCGTTTTCTCCGCGCTTTCGAGGGTTCAAGCTGAATTCTTCCTCCTTGCTCCTTGCTACTTGCTTGGAATTTGGGATTTGGAGCTTCGAATTATCTCCAACACGGGCCTGTAGCTCAATGGTTAGAGCAGGGGACTCATAATCCCTTGGTTGTGGGTTCAAATCCCACCGGGCCCACGTGATTTCCGATTCCGGATTTCGGATTTCCGATTTATGCAGGGCGCGTGAATGCGAACTCTCCCGGCTCGATCGCCCTCGTCGGCTCTGGCGCGGTCGGCTGTTATTACGGCGGAATGCTCGCGCACTCCGGCTGCGACGTGCGGTTTCTGATGCGGGCGGACTTGGAGAAGGTGCGGCGCGATGGGCTGACGATCCACACCGGCGGCGAGACGGTGAAGGTCGCGGCGAAAGCGTTCGGCTCGGTCGAGGAAATCGGACCGGTGGACACGGTCATCATCGCCCTCAAGGCGACCGGGAATGCTTCGCTCGACGCGCTGATTTCACCGCTGCTGCAGGAGAAGACCGCGCTGATCACCCTGCAAAACGGACTCGGCAATGAGGAGTATCTCGCCGCTCGCTGGGGCGCCGAGCGCGTGCTCGGCGCGCTGTGTTTCGTGTGTCTGAATCGGATCGCGCCGGGGGTGATCGAGCATCTTGATCACGGGACGATTTCGGTCGGTGCATTTGGCCGCCCACCTGGACCGCGGGCACATGGCTTTGTCGATGCGCTGAAGCACGCGGGGATCGAAGCGAAGGCGGTGGAAAATCTCGTGGAAGAGCGCTGGCGAAAGCTGCTCTGGAACATTCCTTTCAATGGCCTCTCGATCGCCGCGGGAGGCGCGACGGTGGGCGATGTGCTGGCGGACGAAGGCCTCCGCACCCAGGCCCGAGCGCTGATGAGCGAAGGACTCGACGCCGCGCGGCGACTCGGGCACGACATCCCGGACACTTTCGCGGATTTCCAAATCGAACGCAGCTCCAGCATGGGTCCCTATCGCACCTCGAGTCTGATCGACTGGCAGCTCGGCCGCCCCGTCGAGGTCGAGGCGATCTGGGGCGAACCGCTCCGCCAGGGCACGCAGGCGGGAGCTGCGATGCCGCGGCTCGAACTGCTCTATCACTTGCTGCGCCAGCTCGCGGCACCGGGGAGTACGCGATGAGCGACTGGCGCGAACTGCGACCGGAATGGGGCATCGTGCTCGGCTCGGGGCTTGGGGCGATCGTCGAACGCGTGGAGGTTATTGCCGAAGTGCCCTATGCGGAAATCGAGGGCTTGCCCGTATCGCGAGTGCCGGGTCATGCCGGGAAATTTCTCTTCGGCCGACTGAACGGCACGCTCGTCCTGATGGCACAAGGTCGCGTGCATCTTTACGAAGGTCGCACCGCTGCGGAGGTCACCGCGGGCGTGCGCTTCATGGCCGAGCGCGGCGTGCAGCGGCTCGTGCTCACGAACGCGGCCGGCACGGCGAATCCCGCATTCGCACCCGGCACGTGGATGATGCTCAGCGATCACCTCAATCTCACCGGCACCACTCCCCTGCTCGGCGGCGCGCACTTTTTCGACATGAGCGAAGTGTACAGCGCCGCGTTGCGCGAACGTTTCTCCGCGCTCGCAGCGTCGGAGAAAATCACGCTGCATACCGGGATCTACGCTGGCCTGCTCGGCCCGCAATACGAGACGCCTGCGGAAGTGCGCATGTTTCGGACGCTCGGCGCCGACGCGCTCGGCATGTCCACCGTGCTCGAGGCGATCCAGGCGCGGGCGCTCGGGCTGGAGGTCGCGGGGTTCTCGTGTCTCACCAATTGGGCCGCCGGCCTGAGCCCCGAGCCCCTCGGCCACGAAGAAGTCCTGACCATGGGCAAACGTGCCGCCGGCGACATGGTCCGCCTCCTGGAACGCGCACTCGCTTAGCAGCTACTGCTGCTGCGGCGGCGGGGAGAGCAGATCTGGCCGCACCGCTCGCGTCTTCGCGAGCGCCTGCTCCCGACGCCACTTCGCGATCTCGCCGTGGTTGCCGCTCATGAGGATCTCCGGCACGCGCAGCCCGCGAAATTCCACCGGCCGCGTGTAGTGCGGGAACTCCAGCA
>JANPIS010000074.1:0-4545 GCA_031425095.1 Chthoniobacteraceae bacterium | reverse complement strand
CCCCGCGAACTTTCTCGACGTCGGCGGCGGCGCGACCAAGGAGCAGGTCGCTTCGGCCTTCCGCATCATCCTCGGCGATCCGAATGTGAAGGGCATCCTCGTGAACATCTTCGGCGGCATCATGGATTGCGACGTGATCGCGAACGGCATCCTCGCCGCCGCGCGCGAGACTGCTCTCAATCTCCCTCTCGTCGTGCGTCTCGAAGGCAACAACGTCGCCGCCGGCAAGAAGACGCTCTCCACCAGTGGTCTCGCCGTGATCGGCGCGACCGACCTCGCGGATGCCGCGGCGAAGATCGTCGCCGCGGTGAAGGCCGCCTGACGGAACGCCGTATGAAGATCAACGAGATCGCCTTCTCTTCGTATCCCGTCACCGACGTGCCCCGGGCTCGCGCTTTCTATGAAGGTGTCCTCGGGCTCAAGGTCACGATGGATACGGACCTGGGCGATCAGGGCCACTGGATCGAATACGATATCGGGCCCGGCACGCTGGGGATCGGGCGAATGGAGGGGTGGAAACCCACCGGGGACGGATGCACGGTCGGACTGGAGGTGGACGATTTCGACAGCGCGATCGCGGAGCTGAAGAAAGCCGGAACGCCATTCAAGATGGGACCGCTGGAGACTCCCGTGTGCCACATGGCCCTGGTCTCCGATCCCGACGGTAACACCGTCATCATTCACAAACGCAAACCCGGCCACCACTAGGCCGCTCCGCACTTTCATGTCCATCCTCGTCACTCCATCCACTCGCGTCGTCATCCAAGGCATCACGGGCAGCTTCGGCGCGAAGCACGCGCAGCTCTCCATCGAATACGGCACCGCGGTCGTCGCCGGCGTCACGCCGGGAAAGGGCGGACAGTTCTTCGAGCATGCCGGCAAGAAGGTGCCGATCTTCGACACCGTCGGTGAAGCCGCGAAGGAGACCGGCGCGCAGGCCAGCGCGGTCTTCGTGCCGCCGCCATTCGCTGCGGACGCGATCCTTGAGTGCGTCGATGCCGGGCTCGAACTCGTCGTCGCGATCACCGAAGGCATCCCTGTGAACGACATGGTGAAGGTGAAGCACGCGATGAAAACGAACGGCGGCAAGACGCGGCTCATCGGCCCGAACTGCCCCGGCGTCGTCACGCCTGGCAACGGCGAGAATTCCCACGGCGGCTGCCGCATCGGCATCGCGCCCGGATACATTCACAAAGCGGGCAACGTCGGCGTCGTCTCGCGCAGCGGCACGCTTACCTACGAAGCAGTGTGGCAGCTCACTTCGCGCGGCTACGGACAATCGACCTGCGTCGGCATCGGCGGCGATCCGGTGAATGGCACCTCGCACCTCGACGTGCTGCAGATGTTCAACGACGACCCCGCGACCGAGGCCATCATCATGATCGGCGAAATCGGCGGCGAAGCCGAAGAGCAGGCCGCCGCGTGGGCGGGCAAGCATTGCAAGAAGCCGATCGCCGGCTTCATCGCCGGAGCCACCGCGCCTCCCGGACGCCGCATGGGCCACGCCGGCGCGATCGTCAGCGGCGGCAAAGGCACCGCGCAGGGCAAGATCGACGCGCTCAAGGCCGCGGGCATCGCTGTCGCTGCGACGCCGTCCGTGATGGCGGAGACGCTGCTGAAGCATTGGGGCCGGGCGTAATGCCGCGGATTCTTTCAGGGATCAAGCCGACCGGAAAGCCGCACATCGGCAACTTCTTCGGGATGATGAAACCTGCCATCGAGTGGCAGGACCGCGGCGAGGCGTACTATTTCATCGCCGACTACCACGCGCTCACCACAGTGCAGAATCCCACGGAGCTGCGCGAGTTCACGCGCGGCGTCGCGCTCGACTTCCTCGCTTGCGGACTCAATCCCGCGAAGGCCGTGCTCTGGCGCCAGAGCGATCTGCCTGCGGTCACCGAACTCACATGGATCCTCTCGTGCGTCACACCGATGCCGATGCTGGAGAATTGCCACGCCTATAAGGATCACGTCGCGAAGGAGAAGGTCCCGTCGCACGGGCTCTTCGCTTATCCCGTGCTCATGGCCGCGGACATTCTGCTCTTCGACAGCAACATCGTCCCCGTGGGTCGCGATCAAAAGCAGCACGTGGAAGTGACGCGCGATCTCGCGGCAAAAATGAATGCGCTCTACGGCAAGATCTTCGTCGTGCCCGAGGCGAGCATCCTTCCGCAGGTCGAGACGATCCCCGGACTCGATGGGCAGAAGATGAGCAAGAGCTACGGCAATACCATCGAGCTCTTCGAGGAGGAGAAGGCGCTGCGGAAAAAGGTGATGGCGATCAAGACCGACTCCACGCCGGTCGAAGCGCCGAAGGATCCCGCGCACTCCTCGATCGTCGCGCTCTACCGGCACTTCGCATCCGCGAGCGACGTCGCGCAGATGGAAGCCGACTTCCGCGCCGGTGGCTTCGGCTACGGCGCCTTCAAGACGCGCCTCTTCGAAGCGATCTGGACGTACTTCGCCCCCATGCGCGCCCGCCGCGCCGAACTCGCCGCCGATCCCGGCTACATCGACCGCGTGCTCGCCGACGGCGCAGAGCGAGCCGGTGCCGTCGCCGCGAAGGTGATGGACCGCGTGCGGAAAGCGGTGGGGCTGCGGTGAGCCTGGAACTCGAGATCGTCCGCGACGTGTCCGAGCGTCTGACGCGCGCCGGGATTCCCTTCATGCTCACGGGTTCGATGGCGATGAATGCCTACGCCCAGCCGCGCATGACTCGCGATGTGGATGTCGTCATCGCGGTGCAGGCCGCAGACACCGCGCGCCTGCTCGAAGTCTTTGCGCCGGATTACTACATCGACGCAGGCGCGGTCGAACGCGCGCTGCGCACGGAGAGCTTATTCAACGTCATTCACCAGGCCTCCGTCTTCAAAGTGGACTGCATCGTCCGCAAGAGCGCACCGTATCGCCTGGTGGAATTCGAGCGCCGCCAACGGCTCAGCATCGGTGGGTTTGAGACGTGGGTGGTCAGCAAGGAAGACCTCATTCTTTCCAAACTCTGCTGGGGCCGCGATTCGCGCTCGGAGTATCAGGCGCGCGACATTCGCAATCTGCTCGCGACCGGATGCGACCGCGCCTACGTCGAAAAATGGGCGGCGGAACTCGGCGTGAGCGACTACCTTGCCGACATCGAACGATGACCGACACCGACCCAGAGACCGAAGCGATCTATCGCGAAATGCTGATGGCGCGCTCGCTGGAGGAGCGATTCCTGATGGGCATCCGCATGTGCGAAGCGGCCCGCGCGACGGTGCTCGCATCCTTGCCGCCCGACCTCTCTCCATTCAATCGCAAGGTCGCGCTGCTGCGCCGCTACTACGGTTCCGATTTCAGCGAGGAGGAATTGCGAAAAATCGAGCGAGCGTTCACCGCCACTCGTGCTTCGGATACTTCCGCTGCAGCTCCTGTTTGATTTTCGGGTAGCTCTCCTTCCAGAAGGTCTCGAGGTTCTGCGTGATCTGGATCGGGCGGTGATTTGGCGCGAGCACCTGGATGACCAGCGGGATGCGGTCGCCGGCGATACGCAGCTCGCCGGTCACGCCATAGAGATCCTGGATGCGCGTCGCGATGGTCGGCGCGGCCGTCGCGTCGTAGATGACCTTGGCCTTGCGGCCATTCGGAAGTTCGATCCGCTCCGGCGCATATTTTTCGAGCAGGTCTTGCTGCGCGCGGGAGAGCCACGACTTCACGGTCGGCCAGACCTCGCGTTCCTTGATCGCCTTGTACGTCGTCGCGCCTTCGCAGAGCTGCTCGATCAACATTTGCCGATCCGCTTCGCCCAGCTTCGGGAGTTCGAATTCCGGATACCACTGCGCGAGCTGATTGAGCCGCAGGATCCATTGATCCACCGCGTTGTCCCAATGCTTGAGCGGACACGTGCCGGCGATCACTTCGCGGGCGAGCAGCGCCGCTGCTTCCTCCGGCGGCGGGGTGTAGGAGACCTCCGCGCGCAGCACGAGATCGTGGAAGCGCGTCTGTTTTTTGCCGAGCACGCGGCGGAGCGTGGCGTCGAAATACGCCGTGGTCGTTTCCTCAAACGCTTCGGGGAAAAGCTCGCGCAACCACTCCTCGCGGATCGCCGTGGCGAGCGTGAGCAGCGTCTCGACGTCACCGCGGATCGCGACCTCGCGCACTTCGCTGGCGACGAGGAGCGGTGAGCTGACCACGCTTTCCCGCGCGAGCACGCCCTTGCGCCCGTGCACCAGCGCGCACCGGAGCGTGCCGGCATCGAGCCGCATCGCGACCATGTCGGGGAAACCGGCGAGCACACAGCGCTGGAGCGCGTCCGGCGAAGCTTCGCGCGGCTCGGTGTCGAGGCCTTCGTCCTTCGCGATGCGGAGGAATTGCTCCGTCAGCGCGGCGGCCTCGCGGGCGGCGAGGCCATTGATGCCGAGTTCGCGGCACGGGCCGGGATTGAAGTTGCGCTGCTCGGCGAAGCGGTGCGCGCGCATGAGGAGGAAGAAGTCGCTCTCGGCCTTCTCGCCGAGGTGATCGTCGCGATCCTGCTGCATCTGCTTGCCGCCGCCGCGCTGGAGGAGATGGCGG
>JANPIS010000073.1:0-20897 GCA_031425095.1 Chthoniobacteraceae bacterium | reverse complement strand
TGCCGCGCTTTTCCTGTGCAGCGACGATGCCGCCTTCATCACCGGCACTGGCCTGCCGGTCGATGGCGGAACGCTCACGATCCGCTGAGTCCGGAGGAAGCCGTCAGAGAGACTCGCGATTGGGAAAAGACGGCGGAGCCGCTTCGCTATTGCGCGTTTGCGCGATCGTGTCGGCGAAGGCGAGGGCTTCACCGATCACCGTCTCCATATCCATGTAGCGATAGGTCGCGAGGCGGCCGAGGAAGGAGACGCCGGGTGTGGCTTCGGCCATGGCGCGGTAGCGGGCGAGAAGCGTTTTGTCGGGTGCGAGTCGCTTCGGGTAGTAGGGCAGTTCGCCGGGCTCGGTCTCTTTGCTGTATTCGCGGAAGGCCACGGTGCGCTCGTGCGTTTCCCATGGTGTGAAGTGCTTGTGCTCGTGGATGCGCGTCCATGGGACGTCGAGGTCGGGATAGTTGATCACCGCGTTGCCCTGATAGTCGCCAACGGCGTCGATGCGCTCGAAGGTGACCGTGCGATAGCCGAGTCGGCCTTCGGAGAAATCGAAGAACGCGTCGAGCGGCCCGGTGAAAAAGACGTGATCGAATCCGGCGTCGTCGCGGCCGCGGACGTAGGCCGTGTTCAGGCGCACTTCGATGGCGGGATGGGCGAGGATGCGCTCGATGATCGCCGTGTAGCCGTCCTCGGGGATGCCCTGAAATTTCCGTGCGTAGTAAGTGTCGTCGTAGCTGAAACGCACTGGCAGGCGCTGAAGGATCGAAGCGGGAAGTTCGCGCGGGTCGCAGCCCCATTGCTTGCGCGTGTAGCCGTGGAAAAACGTTTCGTAGAGCTCGCGACCGATCGTCTTCAACGCCTGCTCTTCGAAGTTGCGCGGTTCACCGATGGTCGGGTCGCCGAGCGTGGCGAGAAAGGCGCGCGCTTCCTGCGGGCTGAAGGTTTTGCCGAAGAACTGATTGATCGTGTGAAGATTGACCGGGAGCGTGAAGACGCCTCGGGCGGTGTGGGCCTTCACGCGATTGATGTAGCGCCCGAAGGCGCCGAACTCCTGCACATAGCGCCAGACGCGCTCGTTGTCCGTGTTGAAGATATGCGGGCCGTGGACGTGGATCATCACGCCAGTGGCGTCGTCGCGTTCGGTGTGGCAGTTGCCCGCGACGTGATCGCGCCTCTCGAGCACCACGACCTGTGCGCCGAGCCGCGTGGCCAATTCGCGGGCCAGCACCGCGCCAGAGAAGCCCGCGCCGACGATCAGGTAGCGGGGTGCGGGCATTTCACCGGTGGCGCTCGGAGCGTCCTCGCGAGAGCGACAGGCGCTATCGCACCACGCCGAATTCCGCGCGGCGATTTTTGGCCCAGGCACTCTCGCCGCTGCCGGCGTCGGCGGGCATTTCGGCACCGAAGCTCACGGTCTGGATGCGGTCGGCATTGGCACCGGCGCGGACGAGGGCTTCGCGGACGGTTTGCGCCCGGCGTTCGCCGAGGCCGCGGTTGTACTCGGGCGTGCCGCGCTCGTCGGTGAAGCCGGCGATGATGATCGTGTTCGACTCGCTGCGCAGGAAGTTCGCGACCTGCTCAATCTTGCCGCGCTCACCGCCGCCGATGCTCGAGCTGTCGAAGGCGAAGTAGATCGGATCGAAGCGATTGCGGTCCACATTACTGCCGAGGAAGGACACGCCTTCCTGCCGTTCGGCGAGCGGGATGCCCGTGACGCTGTCACCGTCCGTGCCGTAGCCGGCGCCGCTGCCGCTGCCTGAGCCGCCCTTGCGGTTGGCGCAGCCGGCGAGGGTGAGGACGAGGAAGGCGAAGAAGGTGGGCAGGAGGAAGCGGGTGATTTTCATGAAAGGTGGAGCTGGAAGTTGAGAGGGAGCCGGGCGGTTGATTGGAGATCTCAGCGCGACCACGTGGGTTCGGAGATTTTGCCGAGGCCGCTGACCAGCGTGGTCTTCCGGCCCGTCTGCG
The DNA here is from genome assembly GCA_031425095.1 of Chthoniobacteraceae bacterium. Taxonomy (GTDB): domain Bacteria; phylum Verrucomicrobiota; class Verrucomicrobiia; order Chthoniobacterales; family Chthoniobacteraceae; genus JANNXQ01. The sequence continues at coordinate 18,941 of JANPIS010000073.1, read as the reverse complement.
TGTCGAGCAGGAGGAGCGAACTGCCGGTCGAGAAGAGGAGGTGTCGGGAATCCGCACCCCATACGGGGTCCTGGCCGGTGCCGACGATCCGCGAGCCGCCGCCGGCGAGATCGTGAATGGCGATCTCAAAGCCGCTGCCGCCGCGGGTGTTGAAAGCGATCTTCTTGCCGTCGGGCGACCAGTTCGGCTCGGTATTGTAGCTCTGCCCGGTCGAGAGCTGACGCCCTGCGCCACCGCTCGCCGAAATGCGGAAGAGCCGCGGGCCGCCGCGATCGTCGCTCGAATACACGATCTCGCCGCCATCCGGCGACCAGGTCGGCGAGCTTTCGACGCCCGCGGTGCGGGTGAGCCGCCGGGCGCCGCCGCCGCCGCTGCCGGTCACGTAGAGCTCAGGATTGCCGTCCTTGCTCAGCGTGACCGCGAGACGCCCGCCGTCGGGCGAAAATGCCGCGCCAGAGTTCGTCCCCGGGTACTTGATGATCCGATTGCGCGAGCCGCTGCGGAGATCGATTTCGTAAACGTCGGCGTAGCCACTCTTGTAGCCGGTATAGACGAGCGTGTTGCCGTCCGCGCTCAGGCTCGGGGCGACGCTGATGCTCCCGTCGGCAGTGAGCTGTTTCACGTTCGAGCCGTCGGCATCGGCGGTGTAGATTTCCTTCTTGCCCGTGCGGGTGGCGACGAAGGCGATGATGGTGCCCGCAAAGCCCTTGTTGCCCGTCAAGGTGGCGATGATTTCATCCGCGAAGGCATGCACGCGACCGCGGGTCGATCCGCTGAAGGACTGGTTGAGCACATTGCGTCCGCCGCGATCATTGACGCTGCCGGCGAGTCCGCTGCCGCTCACGCTTCCGCTGGCCACGAAGCTCGCGCTGCCCGCCGGGGCGATGGTGAAGTAGCCCGACACCGTGAGGTCGTTTTGCAGGATCTTCGCCTCCGCTGGCGGGAGGCCGGAGATGGCGATGCTGAGCTTGTCGGATTTGCTGATCGTGATCGTCGGCGCCTCCTGCGCGCAAGCGAGCGAGGCGCTGGCGAGGAGAATGAACGCGAGGAGTTTTTTCATGAAGCCGTGGAGGCTAATGGAGGGCGCGGGGAAAAGGGAAGAAGTCAGTGGCCACGGGCTACTGACTACTGGCCATTCGTCACCTTCGGAAGGTGCTCGCTGCAGTACTCATGGCCGTCCTTCGCCACGCGGAATTCCAGGTGCGCCTCGTCCAACTCGGTGCGCTTGCAGACTTCACAACGATGCAGCGCCTCGTCCACGATCTCACTGCGCGCCGTCTCAAAGCGCTGCCGGCGCGTGCTGACGTCGCGGCGTTGCGCCGCTTCGGTGAGGATGTCGCGGCCGAAGAAGATGATGTAGTTCGCGAGCGCGGCGACGACGGCAAACATGTAGGAGAGCGAGGCGCCGATGAACCCGAGGAAGAGCAGGGCGCCGTAGATGCACGCGAGCCACTTCACCTTCACCGGCAGCACGAGCATGAAGTAGATCTGCATCTCCGGATAGAACCGCGCGAAGGCGAAGAAGAGCGACGAATTCAGCATGAACGTCGAGAACCCCGCACCGAAGAAGAATGCGGCGATCGTCGTGCCGAGCATGCCGAGCAGATAGAAGACGTTCACCTTGAAGCTCCCCAGCGCCTCCTCGAGACCCTCGCCCAGCCACCACAGGTACCAGACGTAGAGCAGGGCGAAGAGCCAATCCGCGATGGGGCCGCCGACCTGCGGAATGAAAATGTACGTGACGAGCCGCCACACTTCGCCAGCGAGTACGGCCTGTGGCACCAGTCGCAGCGTGTCGAGCCAGCTCGGGTTCAGCTTGTACAGGACGAAGACGAGCGCATTGAAGCCCGCGACGATGCGCAAGAGATTGGGAATGGCGAGATGGCCGAAGCGAGCCTCGGCGCGGTCGATCCACGTCATGAAGGCCGCGACACTCGGAGAGCCGCATGGAAAGGGAAAGTGGAAAGTGGAACCGCGCCCCGCGACGGTCCACTTTTGCACTTCCCCTTTTGGCACGCGGGCCTAGCGTTCGCGATCGTGTCCGAAGCCGTTCTGAAACAAACACCGCTGCACGCTGAACATGTGCGTCTCGGCGCCCGCATGGTGGACTTCGGCGGCTGGTCGATGCCGGTGCAATACAGCGGCATCATCGATGAGCACAACGCCGTGCGCACCGGACTCGGGATCTTCGACATCTCGCACATGGGGCAGTTCTTCGTCGAAGGCGCGGCCGCGCGCGAGTGGCTGAACCGCCTGCTGACCAACAACGTCGAGCGGCTCGAGGTCGGCGAATGCCAGTACACTTTTCTCCTCAATGAGCGCGGCGGCGTGATCGACGACCTGATCGTCTATCGGCTCGAAAACGACCGGTGGCTGCTCGTCGTGAATGCGGCGAAGATCGATGAGGATTATGCGTGGATGCAGGCCCGGCTCGATGGGGGGCTGCACTTCGTCGATGCGAGCGAGGAATATGCGGGTTTTGCCGTGCAGGGGCCGCGTTCTGCGCAGCTCTTCGATGCGTTTTTTGGCGGTGCGTATCGCCAGCCAGCGCGCAACGAAATCCTGCGTGTCGATATCGACGGCGTGCCCTACTACATCGCGCGGACGGGCTACACCGGCGAGGATGGTTTCGAGGTCTTCTGCATCGCGGAGCGCGCGGTGCGGGCCTGGCGCGACATCCTCGATCGCGGCGCGGAATTCGGGATCAAGCCGTGCGGTCTCGGCGCGCGCGACACCCTGCGCCTCGAGATGTGCTATCCGCTGAATGGCTCGGACCTTTCACCCGAGACCACTCCGCTCGAGGCCGGGCTGAGCATTTTCGTGGACCTGAACAAGCCCGCCTTCGTCGGGCGCGACGCGCTGGCGCGGCAGAAGGCCGAGGGCGTTCAGCGCCGCCTTGTGCCGTTCAAGATGACGGCGCCGAGTCCGCCGCCGCGCTCGCACTACGGCGTCTTCAAGGATGGCGTAAAAATCGCCGAGACGACCAGTGGCTCGCTCTCGCCGACGCTGCAGACGGGAATCGGGATGGCCTACGTTCCGACCGCGCTCGCGCGGCTGCATGAGCCGATCGAGATCGACATCCGTGGCCGGCGCTATCCGGCGATGATCGAGAAGAAGCCGCTGAAGCGGGTGGACGGCTGAGCGCGCTCAGCGCTCCAACCCGCACTTGCGCCGGGTCGGCATCGTGTTCACTACTGGACGCGTCGTTGTGGTCGGCGCGTCAGCCGAAAACGCGGCGCTCCATCCTCAACTCTCAACCCACCACTTCTTCGATGAACGTTCCCGACGATCTCTCCTACGCAAACACTCACGAATGGCTCCGGAAGGCCGGCGACATCGGGACCGTCGGCATTTCGGATCATGCGCAGCACGAGCTCACCGACGTGGTCTTCGTGGAGCTGCCGAAAGTGGGGACGGAAGTGCAGGCCCATCAGCAGATCTGCGTCGTGGAGTCCGTGAAAGCCGCGAGCGACATCTACTCGCCGGTCGCAGGCAAGGTGGAGAGCGTGAATGAAGCACTGAGCGCGAATCCCGCGCTGCTCAACACCGATCCCTACGGCGAAGGCTGGATCTTCAAGATCCGCATCACCGGCGGCGTCGAGGATCTCAAAACGCCCGCGCAGTATCGCGAACAAATCGGCGGCTAAGGCCGGCTGGGATTGAACGAAGGGACGCCCTTGGCACTCCGACGGGAACTCACTGCTCTGCGCTTGCCGACCCTTTCACGCCACGTCTCCACGCTCTTCCGCGCGACGGCCTTCACGCTCTGCGTGCTCGGCTCTGCCCGCGCCGATCTCGTGCTCGTCCAGAAGGTCGAGGGCGGCGGGCAATCCGGCGAACAGACGATCCGGATCAAGGAACGGAAATCCCGCGCGGATCTCGCCTCGACGCTGAGCCTCATCACCGACGGGGCCACCGGTGATGCCTACACGCTCAAGCACTCGGATCGCACTTTCATGAAGATCCCGGCGGCGCAGAGTCAGGCGATGCTCGAGGAGTTGAAAAAAAAGCGCGGCGAGGCTCCGCCGCCAGAGCTCAAGACCACGGGAAAGAAGGAAAAGGTCGGTGAGTATGAGTGCGAGATTTTCAAATGCGACCTCGGCGGAATGGCCGTGACATACTGGATTGCCAAGGACTATCCGGACTTTGCCGCGATTCAGAAACAGCTCAGCGTCGTGCAGTCGGGCGCCCTCGCGCTGTCCTCGCAAGGGCTCATGCCCGATCCTGCGACATTTCCCGGCATGACGATGAAGACGGTGATCGAACTGAACGGGAAAAAGGTGACGACGACCACCACGTCCGTGCAGGAAACGGCAGTGGCGGACACGCTTTTTGAGATTCCGCGCGGGTACAAAGAGACGCCGACGCCGGAGCTGCAATTTGTGCCGAAGTAACGAATGCCGGACGCGCCGATGGCACCGCTGATCCTCGCCTCCGCCTCGCCTCGCCGTCGCGATCTGCTCGCGCGGGATGGGTACGAATTCACCGTCGTCCCGGCCGACGTCGTCGAGATCTCACCGCCGGAACTCACGCCGGCCGAACTGACCCTTTACAACGCGCGGCTCAAGGCCCGCGCCGTCGCCGAGGCGCATCCCGAATCACTGGTCCTGGGCGTGGACACTGTCGTCGCATTCGGTGGTGAGGTCTTCGGCAAACCCCGCGACATGGATGAAGCGCTGACGATGGTCACGCGCATGAGCGGTCGCGTGCACGAGGTTTGGTCCGGTGGCTGGCTGGCTCGCGGCACCGAAGAGTCGGGCTTTACCGAAGTGACACGCGTCCGCTTTCGCGCCCTCGCAGAACCGGAGCTTCGTGCGTATCTCGCGCGCATCGGGCCACTCGACAAAGCTGGCGGCTATGCCGCACAGGACGATCGCGGCGAATTGATTGCGCACGTCGAAGGCTGCTTCGACAACGTGGTCGGTCTGCCGATGAAGATGCTCGCGAAAGCTCTGAAAAAATTCGGATCGTAGAATCCGGATTTCGGATGTGGAGTGCGCGCCGCCCCACCCGAAAGCGGCAACCTTAAAACCTGCATGGATCTCCTGACCCTCGATCTCCCCGGCATCCCGAAAGTCGCCAGCGGCAAAGTGCGCGAGATTTTCGACCTCGGCGAACACCTGCTCCTCGTCGCGACCGATCGCATCAGCGCCTTCGACTGCATCCTGCCGAATCCCATCCCACACAAGGGCGCCGTGCTCACCTCGATCTCGGCCTTCTGGTTTCAGCGCTTCAGCTTCCTTGAGAATCACGTCGTCGCCACGGACGTGCGCGACTTTCCCTCCGCACTGCAGCCTTTCGCGGCGCAGCTCGCCCGGCGTTCGATGATCGTGAAGAAGGCGAAGCCGCTCGCCGTCGAGTGCGTGGTGCGCGGCTACCTCGCTGGCGGCGGGTGGAAGGAGTATCGCGAGCACCGGAGCATCTGCGGCATCCCGCTCCCGGTTGGCTTGGAGCAAGCCGCGCGGTTGCCGCAGACGCTCTTCACCCCCTCGACGAAAGCCGCGAGCGGCCACGACGAAAACATCTCTTGGGACGAATGCCGGCGGATCGTCGGCGACGACGTCGCGGAGCAGGTGCGCACCTTAAGCATCCGGCTCTATGAGGAAGGCAGCGCCTATGCGGCGACCCGCGGGATCATCGTTGCGGATACCAAGTTCGAGTTCGGCCTGCTCGACGGGCGTGTGATCCTCATCGACGAATGCCTCACCCCGGACAGCTCGCGTTTCTGGCCGGCGTCGGAGTATCGCACCGGCATCAGCCCGCCGAGCTTCGACAAGCAATTCGTCCGCGACTACCTGGAGACGCTCGACTGGGGGAAGACGCCGCCTGCGCCGCCGCTGCCGGCCGACGTGATCGCCCGGACGAGCCAGAAGTATCGCGAGGCTTATGCCCGCATCACCAGACACGAACTGCCTGACTGAGGAACGCCCAGCGGGGGCTGACGAAAGATCTGCTCGCCACAGGGCTACCCGCATTGCTACACGGCGGGCGCGCACGCGAGTCGCCCCGCACCACACCCATCAGCCATGAAAAAGATCGAAGCCATCATCAAGCCATTCAAACTCGAGGAAGTGAAAGACGCCCTCGCCGAACTCGGCGTGGAGGGCATGACGGTCACGGAAGTGAAAGGATTCGGGCGGCAGAAAGGGCACACCGAGATCTACCGCGGGTCGGAGTACACCGTGGATTTCCTGCCGAAGGTGAAGCTGGAGATCGTGGTCACCGATGACATCGCGGACAAAGCTGTCGCCACGATCGTTGGCGCGGCCAAGACAGGAAAGATCGGAGACGGGAAAGTCTTCGTGATGCCGATCGAGCAAGCGATCCGCATCCGCACCGAAGAGACGGGCGACAAGGCGGTGTAGCCAGGGGCGCAAAAAGCGTCGCTGGCGGAATGTGCGCTCTACGCGCAAGGTCGCGCCGTGCGCACCGCGATCGAAGACTTCATCCTGCATCTCGCGACTGAGCGCGGGCTCTCGGATAACTACCAGCTCTCGACGCGCATCTCGCTCGAGAGTTTCGCCCACTGGCTGGAGCGTCGCCGGCTCACGGAGCAGCTCGGCGAGGAAGCGCTGCAACAGATGCTCCAGGCCGGCACACCGCCGCCGCAGGTGGTCTTCACGCTGGACGAGGTCTCCTCGCAGCTCATTACGGATTTCCTCGCGCACAAAAAGCGCGCCGGCCTGTCGGCGGCGTCGATCAAGCTCATCGTCGTCGCGATCAAGATCTTCTTCCGCTGGCTTACCGCGCGGAAGCGGATCGAGCGTGATCCGGCGGAAGTTTTCCCGCTGCCGCGCATCGAGCGTTACCTGCCGGAGACGCTCAATGAACTGCAAGTCGAGCGGCTGCTCGACGGCATCGACGTAAACGCACCGCGCGGGCTGCGCGACCGCGCCATGCTCGAGCTGCTCTACGCCAGCGGCCTGCGCGTGTCGGAACTCGTGGACGCGCGTCTCGAGTTTCTCGATTTCGACAACCGCATCCTCCGCGTGACGGGCAAGGGAAGCAAAACGCGGCTCGTGCCGGTGGGCACGAAGGCCTGCGATGCGATCAAAACCTACCTGCATCGCGAACGTCCCGGCATGGTGAAGAAGAAGACAGGCAACGAGATCTTCCTCTCCGCCCGCGGCACGAAGCTCACGACGGTGCGTGTGTGGCAGATCGTGAAGCAAATCGCAAAAATCGCGGGCATCGACACGAACGTGTATCCGCATCTGCTCCGGCACAGCTTCGCCACCCATCTCCTCAGCAATGGCGCGGACCTCCGCATCATCCAGGAGCTGCTCGGCCACGCCGACATCGCCACGACACAGATCTACACGCACGTCGATCAGCGCCACCTGAAGAACGTGCACCACAAGTTTCACCCGCGCGCACGATAGCGCGTTGGACTGCGCGGACTTGTCCGCGCTTTGCGGTGGAGCGGACTAGTCCGCTGCGGTGGGGCCGAGCGACAAGTCGCTCGCGCGAAAGCGGTGACAAGTCACCGCAGTCCAAAGCGCGCTGCGCAAAGCGAACGCGCGACCCCTTTCGAGATCGCGCGTTCGGCAGAGAGAAAATCGCGCCGTTACTTTTTCGGGAGCGCTTCCACTGCGGCGAGCACGTCCTTTGCGTGCGTCTCGGTCGAGGCTTTCAGCATGTTCCAAGCGACCTTGCCGTCCTTGATCAGGAAAGACTGCCGCGACGTGACCTTGCCGCGCATTTCCACCTGAAACGCTGCGGCGACCTTGCCATCGTCATCCGCGATGAGCGTGTGAGGCAGGTTGTATTTGTCGGCAAATTTCTTCTGCGCATCGACGGTGTCTTCACTCACGCCAATGACTTGAATCCCTTTGGCCTGCAGGTCGCTCCACGAATCGCGGATGCTGCAGCCTTGCTTGGTGCATCCGGGCGTGTCGGCCTTCGGGTAGAAGTACACGAGCGTCGGGCCTTTGGCGTAGACGGCTTTGAAGTTCACGGTCTTCCCGCTCTGGTCCTTGGCCGTGAGATCGGGCGCCGGAGCGCCGACCGCGAGCGGCTCGGCTTGCGAGACGACGGGGAGAAACGCGAGGGAGAAGAGCGCGGTGAGGGTAGCTTTGAGGTTCATGGTGCTGAGGAAAACCCGCGCCGCCGGGAAAGTTGAGCAGGAAAGTAGGGAATCGCGCTCTGTGGCTGCGGCTACAGCGGGAGCCAGTCGAGTACCCGCTGGATCTGCGTATCCCAGTAGCCCCACTCGTGAGCGCCGGGGCTTTCCTCGGAGGTGGCGGCAACTTGGACGCTGCCGAGGTGGGCGTGGAAGGCCCGACTTTCTGGGAGCAGCGAATCCTCCGTGCCGCAGCAGAGGAAGAGGTTCGGACGCGGCGCCTGGGAGCGGCCCAGCTTTTCCGCCAGCAGCCAGAGGTCGGCGTCGCCGGGTTGCAGTTCGGGACCGAAGATGCCGGCGTATTCCGCTTTGCTGATCAGCGAGGTCTGTTTGGCAGCCTGCCGGAGTCGGCGGGAAAGATCGAGCGCGCCGGAAAGACTCGCCGCCGCGGCAAACCGATCGGGTTTCGCGAGCGCGAGCCGCATCGCGCCGTAGCCGCCCATCGACAGGCCCGCGGCGAAGCGCTCCTCCCGCGCGGGCGAGAGCGGGAAGTAGCGCTCGCAAAGCATCGGCAGTTCTTCACTCACAAACGTCCAGTACTTCGACCCGCTCACCATGTCCTGGTAAAAGCTGCGGCCCACCGCCGGCATCACCACCGCGACGTTTTTCGCCGCTGCATACCGCTCGATGGATGTCCGCCGCATCCAGATCGTGTGATCATCCGAGAGGCCGTGGAGCAGGTAGAGCGTCGGATATTTTCCGCGCTGCTTTCCGCCGCCCATCCCGATCTGCGCGAAGGTCGGCTGTGGGATCAGCACATGCGCCGAGCAAGTGAGCCCGAGCACATCGGAGAAGAAGTGCCAGTCGAGGAACATTCAAGATGCCCTCACTCCATCCGGTGCTTCCCGTAGCCGAAGAAGTTCCGCTTCTTGATCAGCTCCACGACCTGCGTCGGGACCATCTGCTCCCAGGACGTGTCGCCGGTCGGGATCTTCTGAAGAACTTCGCGCGAGAAGATGTGGAGGTAGTCGGGATTGAAATTGTCGAGGCCGATGAAGCTGCCGCGATCCTGCAGGTAGCCGTAGAGTTTCCGGAGCTCGGGCGCGACTTCGATGTTGTCCACCGTCTTCGTCTCGCCGGATTTCGGATCACGGTAGGGATACACGAAGAGCTTGAGGTCGTTCTTAAAGAGGCGGCCGAAGGACTCGAGAATGCCGCCGGGAAGCTGCGTGTAGTATTTCTCGTCGAAGATCTCGATGAGGCTCGGCACGCCCATGACGATGCCGATGCGCTCCTTCGTCCGCCACGCGAGATACGCGGCGAGGCGGTAGTACTCGAAGTAGTCGGAGATCAGCACCGTCATGCCGCCCGCGGCGAGCAGATCGGCGCGCGCGAGGAAGTCGCGGCGATCCACCTCGCCGCCACCCGCGAGCAGATTGCGCATCGTGATCTCACCGAGGGTGAGCACGTTTTTCCCCGCCACCGCCGGGTCCGACTGAAACTTCTCCAGAGCGCACTTGAGCATGTCCACGTTCACATGGGTCACCGGACGGAAGCTGCCGCGCTCGACGAGCACGGGCCGCTTGTAGAGCACCTCGCTCGGCTGCAAGACCTCGCCTTTCGGCCCGAACATCGCCGCGCCGGAGAGGCCGAGCTGCACGAGCTTCAGCGCCATGATGCGATTGTCCACGCGGCGGTACTCGATGCCGTTGAACTCGATGACGTCGATCTCGATGCGGCCGACGGTGAGGGCGTCGAGCAGGCTCTCGACGAGCATCTCCGGCTCATGGTGATAGAAGAACGCGCCGTAGAGCAGATTTACGCCGAGGATGCCGAGCGCCTCCTGCTGGAGTGAAGCCTCCGCATCGAGCATCCGCATGTGCAGCGTGATCTGGCTGGCCTCGTCGCGCGGGTGGGCCTGGTATTTTACGCCCATCCAGCCGTGGCATTCGTTGCCGCCCTTGAAGCTGCGCGCGACGACGGTATCGGCGAACGCGAAGAACGCGGTGGTGTCGCCGCGCGCGGTGTCGAGGCGTTCGATGTTCAGCTTGTGCTCGTGATCGAGCATCGCCTGGAGACGCTGGCGTGAGACGTAGCGCTCCGTCTGCCCGTAGATCGCGTCGCTCACCGTCATGTCGTAAGCGGACATCGATTTCGCGATCGTCCCCGCGGCTCCGCCGACGCGGAAAAACCAGCGGACGACTTCCTGCCCGGCGCCGATCTCGGCGAAGGTGCCGTACCAGCGTGGATCGAGATTGATCTGCAGCGCCTTCTGATGGGTGTCGAGGCTCTCTCGTTTCATGGTGGACCCATGCGTAGCGTGCGGTGTGCCGCAGAGCCAGCAGGGATGTCATCCTTTGCCCATAGAACCCATAGGACGATGTGACATCCGCCGTCCGGCCTGTGTAATGTCCGCCCAATGCAGACCCTCACCGCTCAACTGATGGCCAGCCACGACCTCACGGCCGACGAGGTCGAGCACGCCGTGGCGCAGCTCGTCTCGCCGGAGACTGCCGACGCGGAGAAGGCCGCCTTCCTCAGGGCGTTGCGCGAGAAAGGAGAGACGGCGACAGAGATCGCAGCCTTTGCCCGGGCTCTGCTGGGTCGTGCAGTGGATCCGGGCATCGTCGCCGCGAACGCTCCCGGCCCGCTGCTCGACGTGTGCGGCACCGGCGGCGATAAGCTCGATCTCTTCAACATCTCCACAACCGCAATGTTCGTCCTCGCCGCCGGCGGCGCCTGCGTCGTGAAGCACGGCAATCGCGCGATCACCTCGAAATGCGGCGGCGCGGATGTACTCGAGGAACTCGGCATCAGGATCGATCAACCGCCCGATGCGCTACGCCGGACGGTCGAGACCCACGGTCTCGGGTTCCTCTTTGCGCCCGCGTATCACCCGGCGTTCAAGGCCATCGTGCCCGTGCGCAAGGCGCTCGCCGCGGAAGGCATTCCCACGATCTTCAATCTCCTCGGCCCGCTGCTCAATCCCGTGCGCCCGCCGTATCAGCTCGTGGGCATCTTCTCGCCGGTGCTTTTGCCGAAGTATGGCGAAGCGCTCGCCGTGCTCGGACGCGCCCATGCATGGGCGGTGCATGGCAGCGGGATGGATGAACTCTCGCTCACCGGCCCCTCCGAAGTGCGCGAAGTCGTGAACGGCGTCGTGCGCGAATTCACCGTGAATCCCCGTGATCTCGATCTTCCCGCCTGCGAACTCGACGCTCTCCGCGGCGGTGATCGCGCGGCGAATGCCGCCATCCTTGCCGCGATCCTCGATGGCTCCGAGCGTGGGCCGCGGCGCGACATCGTGCTGCTGAACGCCGCCGCCGGCTTTGTGATCACGCGGCTCGCCGGTGATCTGGCCTCCGGTCTCGAATTGGCCCGGGAGCAGATCTCCAGCGGTCGCGCGCTGGCTCGGCTGAAGGCGCTGCAGGAGTCGTAAGGCCACGGATGCGCGCAGAAATTTCACCGTTTTCGTCCGCGGTGCTCCGCATCTAGCCTCCGCTGATGCGTCGTTCCGTTTTCCTCATCCTGATGGTCCTGCTCGCGGGCTTTGCCATCTATCGCTACTCGGTCGTGAGCAATGGCGGTGGTCGGCGCATCTCGGAGAAGTACACGCCGGCCTCTGGCTCGCGCATCGATCCGAAGGACGTGCAGGTGCTCTCCGCGTTGGACGCGGAGTATTCGCGCATCGTCGCGGCAGTCATCCCGAGCGTCGTGAGTGTCGTCACGCAGCGGCGCGTGCAGATGCCGCAGCAGATGGATCCGTTCGAGTTTCTCTTCCGGCAGCGCCAGCCGCGGCAGCCGCGCGAGCGCGTTCAGAGCGGGCTTGGCTCCGGCGTGATCGTCTCCCGCGAAGGTCACATCCTTACCAATCACCACGTCATTCAGGGCATGGATAAGATCATGGTGCAGCTCACGGACGGGCGCACCGAGCCGGCCACGCTGATCGGGAGTGACGAGCAGACCGACATCGCCGTGTTGAAAATCGAGGCGCGCAACATCGAGCCGCTCCCGCTTGGCGACAGTGACGAGGTGCGCGTCGGGCAGATGGTCTTTGCCGTCGGTAATCCCTTTGGCCTTTCGGAGACCGTGACCACCGGCATCGTCAGTGCGAAAGGTCGGCGTGCGATCGCGGACAGTGGGGTCGAGTTTTTCCAGACTGACGCCGCCGTGAACCAGGGCAACTCCGGCGGGCCGCTGCTCAATCTCCGCGGCGAGATCGTCGGCATCAACACCGCGATCTACAGCGAGACCGGAGGCTGGCTGGGCATCAGCTTTGCCGTGCCGTCGAACGTCGCGCGCCGTGCGCTCGAGAGCCTGCTCCAGCAAGGCCGAATCGTGCGCGGTTACCTCGGCGTCGAGATGGTGGATCTGACGCCGGAATTTGCGCGGCAGTTGCAGCTCCGCGAGACGTCGGGGGCCCTGATCGCGCGCGTCGCGGCGGGTTCTCCGGCGGAAAAGGCCGGGCTGCAACCGCGCGACATCGTGCGGCGCTTCAATGGCCGCGAGATCGACGACATTCTCGCCCTGCGCAGTCGCGTCGCGGAGACGGAGATCGGCCAGAAGGTGCAGCTCACGGTCATCCGCGACGGCCGGGAGGTCACGCTCACGGCCGAGATCGTGGAGGCGCCCGCTGCGCCGCAGCAGTAATTGCAAGAGGGCGCGGAAGGCGAGCTGGCAGTGGTCCTGCTCCCCTGCAGGGTTTGCCGTGAACGACGCCCCGCTCCGTCCGATTGCGATCGCGCTGCTGCTTGCAGCGGTGATTGTCGTGGCGTTTTCCGGCGTGGCGGATTGCGACTTCGTGCCGCTGGACGACTCGAGCCACGTGTATGAGAACGCCGTCGTCCGCGGCGGCCTCACACTCGACGGAGTGCGCACCGCTTTCGCCACGCCCCATGCGAGTCTGTGGGTGCCGCTCACGACTTGCTCGCTCATGGCGGATGTGAGCCTCTTCGGGCTCGATCCGCGCTGGATGCATCTGGAAAACGTCGCGTGGCACGCGGGTGCCGCGGCGTTGCTCTTTCTCGGGTTGCGGCGGCTCACTGGACGACTTTGGCCGAGCGCGATGGTCGCCGCACTCTTTGGACTGCATCCCATCAATGTCGAGTCGGTCGCGTGGGTCGCCGAACGCAAGAACGTGCTCTGCGCATTCTTCACGCTGCTCGCACTGTGGAGCTGGGCGCACTACATCCAGCGGCCGCGGTTGCTTCCCTGGCTCGGCGCGTTCGTGGCCTTTGCCCTCGCGTTGCTGGCCAAGCCGATGGCGGTGACGCTGCCGTGCGTGTTGCTGCTGCTCGATGCCTGGCCGCTGCGCCGCTGGAGCGCACAGCCGTGGTGGCGATTGCTCCTGGAGAAGGCGCCGCTCTTTGCCCTCGCGGTGGCGACTTCCCGGGTGGCCACTTGGGCCACCGGACCGCGCGATGCCATCGTCACGCTGGAAGAGCTCCCGCTCGCCGCGCGCCTCACGAATGCACTGACTTCCTACGCCGCATACCTCGGTCAGCTCGTCTTTCCGCGAGACTTCGCGGTGCTCTATCCGCACCCGATCGTGGCGCAGTGGGCGCCGGCGTTTGCCGCGCTTGCCCTGCTGCTCGTGGTGACATTCATCGCGTGGCGCGCGCGGCGCACTCAGCCTTGGCTGATGGTTGGCTGGCTCATCTTCCTCGGCATGCTGATGCCGTCGATCGGGCTCGTGCAGGTCGGCTGTCAGGCTCGCGCGGATCGCTTCACTTACCTCGCGCAGATCGGACTGTTCGTCGCGCTGGTGTGGTCGGCGGATCGACTCTGGCCAGCGGCGCTCGGGAAATGGCGCGCGCCGCTCGCCGCAGCGGTGCTGCTGGCGCTCGGCGTCGGCACGGCGCGACAGGTGCACGTGTGGAGTGATGGACCGACGCTCTTCGAGCACGCGATCGCAGTGACCGGGCCGCATCCGCAGATTCTCGATCTCGCGGCGAATGCGCACGCACGGCGAGGCGACACGGAGACGGCGATCCGCTACTGGCAGCGTTCGCTCGCGCTGCTGCCCGACAATCCGACGACGGCCGCGGAGCTTCGCGCCGCACTCGCGCGACGCTGAGCCGGGCATTGCGCTCGCGCGCTGGCGAAATCCCCGCCAACGTCCGGGCGCCATGAATCGTTCCCTCCTTTTCCTGCTCGCCGGCCTGCTTGCGGTCACGCCGTCGCACGCTCAACTCGCCGACAAAGATCGCGCTGAAGTCTCCCGCCGAATCGACGACCGGGCTGCGCATTACGGAGAGATCGCGCAGAAGATCTGGGAGTTTGCCGAGGTCGGCTACAAGGAGACGCGGAGCGCGGCGCTGCTGCGCGAGGAACTGGCTGCGGCGGGATTTGCAGTCACGGAAAATGTCGCCGGCATCCCGACCGCGTTCCGCGCACAAGCCGGAAGCGGCGGACCGGTGATCGGCATCCTCGGCGAATACGACGCGCTGCCCGGGCTCTTCCAGGAAGCCGTGCCGCGCAAGCAGCCGCTGCGCAGCACCACGCCCGGCCACGGCTGCGGGCACAACCTCTTCGGCACCGCCTCGGCCGCGGCAGCGATCGCCGTGCGCGACTGGCTCGCGGAGAAAAAGCTCCCCGGCACGGTCCGCTTCTACGGCTGCCCAGCGGAAGAGGGCGGCGGCGGAAAAATCTACATGGCGCGAGCCGGTGCGTTTGCCGACTGCGACGTCGTGCTCCACTGGCATCCCGGCAGTGAAAATCGCGCGAGCATTGCCACTTCACTCGCGAATATCACCGGCAAGTTTCGCTTCCGCGGCAAAGCGGCACACGCCGCCGGTTCGCCGGCAAAGGGCCGCTCGGCGCTCGATGCGGTGATGCTCTTCACGCACGCCGTCGAGTTGCTCCGCGAACACGTGCCGCAGACCACGCGCATCCACTACGTGATCACGAATGGCGGCGATGCGCCGAATGTCGTGCCAGCCTTTGCCGAGGTCTTCCTCTACCTGCGATCGCCGGACATGACGACGATCGACTCCGTGTGGCCGCGCATCCTGAAGTGCGCGGAAGCCGGCGCGCTCGGCACCGAGACGAGCTTCGAACTCGAACTCATCAACAGTGCCTACAACATGCTCGCGAACGACTCGCTGGCGAAGCTGCTCGATCGAAATCTGCGCGCCGTCGGTGGCGTCACCTACACGCCGGAAGAGAACGCCTTTGCCGAGAGTCTGCGCCAGACCTTCATCGCCGAGGGCCTCACCGTCCCGCCGTCTGGGACGGAGACGCGCATCGCCAAGATCGACGACGACATCAGCTACGGCTCCACCGACGTCGCGGACGTGAGCTGGCTCGTGCCGACGTCGGGCTTCAAGACCGCGACCTTTGTCCCGGGCAGCCCTGGTCACTCGTGGCAATCGACCGCCTGCTCGGGCATGAGCATCGGCCAGAAGGGCATGGTCGTCGCTGCGAAGGTGCTCGCGATCTCCGCGCTCGATCTGCTCACGAATCCGGAAGAAGTCGCCGCGGCGAAGAAAAACTTCGCCGAACGAAAAGCCGGGAAGGAATACCGCTCGCGTCTGCCGGCCGAACAAAAGCCGCCGCTCGGCTATCGCGACAAAAGCAACTGAGCGCGCCGCGCGCGCGGCTCACTTCCCGGTCGGCTTCGCGTCGTCGAGCTTCGTCGGCGTGCTCAGACCCTGGGCTTCAGTCGGCACGGTGAGCTGCATGCCGGGCTTGGCGATTTCACCCGCCTTGGCGGCAGTCGGCTCCGTGAGCTCCGTGGCGCTGACGACGGGTTTCTTCGGCGCTGGCGCCGGACGCTCGATCCAGCCGAGCTGAATGAGCGACTCGGCGAAGTTCAACGCCTTCTCCTTGCTGAAGACCCAGTCACCGCGCTCGACCCACGCTTTGCCTTCCGCCTCATTCCCTCGGGTGAATTCCCATGCGGCATTCGCGTAGTAGAAGGCCGGGGTGTCGCTCGGGAACTTCAGCTTGCCGAGAATTTCGCGCGCGGCGGCGTCGTTCTTCTCCAGCAGATAGGTGAGAAAGATGCGGAACTGCACGAGCTCGTCGCGCGGATTTGCATTCAGGAGAGTCTGGAAGATCGCGCGCGCCTCCGGATACTTTTTCTCCATGAGCGGGATTTCCCCGAGATTGAATTTCGCCGGATAGTATTTCGGATCCAGCTTCAGCGCCTCCTGGCAGAGCCGCCGGCCTTCGTCGAACTGGTGCTGCTCGATCATCACTGCCGCCCGGGTGTTCACGGTGTGCGCATTCGGCGGCGCCATCTTTTCGAGTTTGTCGATGGTTTCGAGCGTGGCGGGAAAATCGCGGGCGGAGAAGAGCTTCGCCATCTCCATGAGGCTGGTGCGGTACTCCGGCGGATAGGTCTCTAGTTTCGGAGATTCAGCTCCGGCAAAAATGGCCCCGGCGATCAGGGCGGCGACGGTGAGCAAGGTGCGGCGAGGGTTCATAGGCGAGGGAAACTTTCGACCGCCACCGTAGGCGCGATGCTCAAAATTCCCAGCGGGAAGATGGCGGCGGCGGCACGGTGCGGCCTGGAAGGTCAGCGCTCGGGATAGGCTGGCTTGCGGGGTGGCGTCGGCGGTTTGGCGCGCAAGGACTTCTGGACCTCCGCGATGGCTCGCTCGAGCTGGAGATCGCGCCCGCGGGCGAGGGCGGCGGGATCTTCCGGCACGGCGATGTCGGGATCGACGCCGTAGCCCTCGATGATCCACTTCCCGGTCCGGTCGTAGATCGCGAAGGTGGGCACCGTCACTTCGCCACCGTCGATCAGGCGCGGGGCGCCGGTCATGCCGATAAGTCCGCCCCAAGTGCGGGTGCCGATAAGCGGGCCGAGTTCCATCTGGCGGAAGAGGAAGGGAAAACAATCGCCGCCGGAGCCGCTCCAGCCATTGGCGAGCATCGCCTTCGGGCCGGTGTGGGCGATGTCGGGGCTCTGCCAGTCGCGACCGTCGCGGACGGCGTAATAGTTCGAGACCTTCCGCCCGAGCAGCTCGACGAAGCGGTCGGGGATCTGGCCGCCGGAATTCCAGCGCTCGTCGATGATGAGCCCGGGCTTGTGCATCTGCGCGCGGAATTGCCGCACGAGCTGATTCTGTCCTTCGAGCGCGGTGCTCGGCACGTAGATGTACCCGATCCGCCCGCCGCTGGATTCTTCGACGTGTTTCCGATTCGCTTCCACCCAGGCGTATTGGCGGAGATTCGTTTCGCTGCTCAGCGTCTGGACGAGGATTTCACGCGCGCCCTCCAGCACCGGGCGATCGTTCACGGTGAGGAAGACCGGCTTGTCCGCGAGGCCGAGGAAGGCGGCCCACGGATCTTTTGCGGGATCGATCGGGCGGCCATTCACGGCGAGCAGCCAGTCGCCGGTCTTCACCTTCACGCCGGGCTGGCGGAGCGGGGAGCGGACGTTCAGATCCCACGATGCGGCCTCGAGGATTCGCGCGATGCGATACGCGCCCTGCTCGAGCGCAAAGTCGCAGCCGAGGTAACCGACGCTCCGGCTCGGCGCGGAGTCCTGGAGGTCGCCGCCGCTGCGATAGGTGTGCGAGCTGTTCAGCTCCCCGAGCAATTCGCCGAGCACGTAGTTCACGTCGGAACGGGTGGCGCAATCCGGGATGAGGCTGCCGTAGCGCTCCCGCTGCGCTGGCCAGTCCACACCGTGCATCTTTGGATCGTAGAAAAAGTCGCGCTCGATGCGCCACGCGTCGGTGAAGATCTGCTGCCACTCGGCGGCCGGATTCACGAGTGCGTCGAGGTTTCCGGTCGGCAGCGTCTTGTCGAACTTCGGTGTGTCCGAGCTGCCGATGACGCGATAGGTCGTCCCTTTCACCACGAGCAGCCGCTTTCCATCGGCCGAGAGCTCCACACCCGGCGCATCATCGGTGAGGAGCTTTTCCTCCCGCTTCTCGAAGTCGTAGGCGGAGAGGGGATAGGTCTTGGTATTCGAGCCGACGCGCGGGGCGCGGGTGAAGAGGAGCTTGCCGGGCACGGCGCCGAGCCAGGCAAAGCGGCCACCATTCGGCGGAAGGATCACGCCGCGTGCTTCGAATCCTTCGAGGTCGATCGTCACGGGCTTCGGCGTCGGATTCGCCGGTGCCGCGGGCTTGGAGGGGGGCGGGGCATCGGCGGGTTTCGTCGCGCCGGGAGCGGGCTGTTCCTTGAGCGCGAGCTGCGGATCGCCGCCGGTGTCATCTTTCCTGGGCTCGTCCTTTTTCTCCTCGGGCTTCGGCGCTTCGGCGGGCTTGGGTTCGTCCTTCTTCGGCTCCGGTGCGGACTTCTTTTGCACCGGCTCCTCGTCATTGCGCGGCGCGAGCGTCGATGGTGCATCGGCCCTCAATGTTACCGCGACGAGCGCCTGGCCATTGGCGTAGATCCACGAGTTATCCAGCTCGCTGTAGAGCGGGTCGAACCAGCGTTTGGCGCGGTAGTAGAGGTACTTCCCGGCCGGATCGAAGACCGGGAGATCCTCGTCGTAGTAGCCGCTCGTGACGCGGTGCGACTTCTTCTCCGCCGTATCGACGATGGTGATCGCGGTGTGTCGATTCTCCTGATCCGCGGCGTAGGTGAAGTAGCGGCTGTCGGGCGACCAGCTCACGGCGAAGCGGGAGAGTTCACCGTGGTACATCCACATCTGTTTGCCGATCACGTTCCAGCGCTTCGCGTCGAGATCGCAGAGGTAAATGCGCATTGCCTGGTCGATGAAGACAAGCTTCTTCGAGTCCGGTGACCACTGCGGCTGGTAGCGGTAACCGGGGCCGAGCTTGGTGATTTGAATCTCCGGACCCTTGCCGTCCGCGGGGCGTACGCACAGCTCGTACTCGCCGCTGCGATCCGAGAAATACGCAATCCATCGACCATCCGGCGACGCTGCGGGATGGCGCTCCGCGACACCGCTGGA
>JANPIS010000072.1:0-18596 GCA_031425095.1 Chthoniobacteraceae bacterium | reverse complement strand
CCTTCGGCCTGATCCTCGCGGGGCTCACCCTTCCCACCACTCGCGCCCTCGCAGGGAAGGAGAAGTTCACGCGGATGAAGCCGCATGTGAACTACTCTCCGATCACCTTGACCGCGTGTTCCGGGGAAACTTTCACCGCCCATTTCGACAGCGATCTCCTCATCGGTTCAAATGGCGCGGCCCGCGGCTACGCGCGCTTTGATTTCGGCGATGGCAGCCGCGCGGACTACGCGCCGGAGGTCGGCGGTCTGGACTTCGATCTCGCGGGCCAGCCGATCCGCGCCCGCGTCCTCCTGCGCCTCCGCCGCAGCGCGGGCCGGGTGGCGCAGGACTATGCGTTTCTCCTCGTCGAGCCAGACGCGAGCGAGGATTGCCTGATCTACACCACCGTCGGCACGCAGGTCGGAGCCGGACCCCTGCGCTTCGACGTGCCCGGCGAGTGGACGGTGGCCCGGTGAGCGGCCGGCGGAGCGGCTGAAACGAACTCCGACGGTTTTGCGTAGAAGAATCTGCAAGTCCACCCACATCTTATGAAAACCAAGCTCGTCCTCCTTGCTCTCGCGTTCCTTTCCGCCGATCTCCTCGCGCAGGCGCCCGGGATCATCACCTACCAGGGCCGCATCACCAATGGCGGCACGGCCTTCACCGGCACGGGGCAGTTTCGCTTCGCGATCTATCGCCCTGGCACACCGCCGACGAGCCTTTGGAGCCATGACAATTCGAGCGTCGGGGCGGCGATGCCGGTCACGGCGGTCTCGCTGCCCGTAACGGGTGGCCTCTTCTCCGTGGGCCTCGGCGATACGACGGTGGCGGGCATGGTCATCCCGATCCCGGCGGCGATCTTCACCAATGCCGCGCTGCGCGTGCGCATCTGGTTCAGCGACGGGGTGGTCGCGCCGGCCCTCATCGCGGATCATGCGATCACTTCCACTGGCTACGCGTTCCTGGCGATGAATGTGCCGGACGCGAGCATCACCAGCGCGAAGATCGCGGGCGGGGCGGTGGGCTCGGCGCAGCTCGCGGATGACATCACGGTGTCCGATCTGCGCCTCAATCAGAGCGGCACGGAGACAGTGACGCTCGATGGCTCGACGGGCAGCGGCCAGGGCGCGCTCTTCACGCTGCGCAACGGCGTCGGCGCTTCGACCTTCGTCCTCGATTCCGACACGCCGACGCGCGGCAGCACCGTGAGCATGCTGAACTCGAGCGGCAGCACCACGGTGCTCCTCAACTCCGAGGGCACGGGCAACGCCGGCTCGCTCTCGCTGCGCGACGATGCGAATCGCGAGACGGTGCAACTCCTCGCTTCCTTCGGTGGTGGCCAGGGCGCGTTGCTAAATTTACGCAACGTCCTCGACGGAGTCGCCGGCACCACGCTCATCCTCGATGCCGATGACGCGGGCGCGGGTTCGATCACCGTGCGCAACAAAAACGCCACGCGGACCGTGCTCCTCGACGGCGACGAAGGCGACGGTCTCGGGGGCGTCGTGCAAGTCTTCAACAATGCGGGCGCGGTGCGCGCGGAGCTCGACGGCCAGAGCGCGACCGGCGGCGGCGAACTGGTGCTGAAGGATGAAGATGGCACGACCACCGTCTTCATTGAGGCCGCGGAAGGCGCGGGCAATGGCGCGCAGATCGCGCTCTACAAAGGCGCGGGCGGCTCGCCGTCGATCGTGCTCGATGCGGACTTTGGCGGCGAAGGGCGGATCTCCACGCAGGTGCTCGAGATCACGGCAGGCAGTGATTTTTCAGAGAACTTCGGCATCCGCTCCGACGACGCGCAGCCGGGGATGCTCGTGCGTATCGATGCCGCGCATCCCGGTGAACTCGCCGTGGCCAGCCGCGCCTACGATCGCGCGGTGGCTGGGGTGGTGAGTGGTGCGGGCGGGGTGCGGCCCGGCCTGCGCATGGGCCAGCGCGGCAGCATCGCGGATGGTGCGCATCCCGTGGCGCTCTCGGGCCGCGTGTATTGCCTGGTCGATGCGGGGCACGGTGCGATCGAGCCCGGCGATCTCATCACCACGAGCGACACGCCGGGGCACGGGATGAAAGTGAGCGACCACGGGCGGGCGCAGGGCGCCATCATCGGCAAAGCGATGACGCCACTCGCGAGCGGCCGCGGCCTCGTGCTCGTGCTGGTGTCGCTGCAATGAACCCGCCGGAGGAACGAACGATGAAAAAACATCCAACACTCAACATTCAACATCCAACATCCAATGCCGCCACGGCCGCTGCGCCCCTGTGTCCGCGAGGTCCATTGGATGTTGGATGTTGGATGTTGAGTGTCGGATGTTCCCTCCTCCTCCTCGCCACGGCCGCAGCAGCCCCGCCATCCGTCACCCTGACCGTGAGTCCCACCGAGCCGGATGCCGCGGGGCCGCTCGTCTATGCGCGGATCGGCGCGGTCAGTGGCAATCACACCACCTCGGGGCGCCTCTGGTTCACGGTGCGCGTGATGAATAACTCGGCGCTGATCGACTACAAGATCACCCGCGTGCAGGCCACGCTGCTGACCGGCCAGCTCGCCACGGTGCATCCCTTTGACCGCGACATCGACCTGCCGCGCTCCGGCGTGGTCGAGATCGGGCTCACGGCCGCAGAAGTCATCTACCTGCCCGCGCCCGCGCCCGACACCGTCGTGATCAGCGTCTTCTCCCAGGGCAATCCCGAGCCGAAGACCTGGTCGCGTCCGCTCGCCGCCTACGTCGCGCCAGTGCCGGGCGGGCAATACATTTTCCCAGCCGATGAAGGCGACCTCGGCCCAGAACAATACTTTTCCGGCGGCACCCACGAACCGCCGCACAATCAGGGCTGGGGCACGGACTGGCGCGTGTACCGCATCGACTCCACCGACACTCATCTCGACTACCGCCTCGGCGGCAGCAATAGCGTGAATGCCGACGCGCTTGGCTGGGGAATCCCCATCCGCGCCATCGCCACCGGCACCGTGCTGCGCACCGTCACCGGCATCGTCAATAATCCCTCGCCCGGAGTGCGCGCTTTCCAAAAGATGGGGGAGGTGGACGGCGAGCAGATCAGCGATGTAAAAGTGACGCGACTGAGCAGCACGCGCGCGGCCAGTCTCCAGCGGCTGCCGGCGGGTGGTGTGCAGCTCTCGGTGTGGGAAATGGCGGACGTCGGGCGGCAGATCACGCGGCTGGGTTCGTCGCCGATCCAGCCCGGTGAACTCGTCACGCACGCCGCGCTCGACGCGCTCACCGATGAGCGGGTGGTCGGGATCCTCCGGCTGACCAGTGGGACCGAGCGCCTGGTCGTGTGGACCATCGCGGACGGAGGCGCCACGGTCACGCGCGTGCATGGCGACGGCGCGGCGGTCGAGGAGGTCGCGATCGCGAAGATGTCCGCGAGCCGCTTTGCCACGGCCGTGCGCGCCGCGGGCGGCGGGATGCGCGTCACGGTGTGGTCGGACGAGGGAAACTTTCCGCAGCCGCTCGCCAGCGACAGCGCCGGCGACGCGACTTCGCTCTGCATCACCGGGTTGAGCGAGACGCGCGCGGTCACCTCGCTCCGCACCGTTGCCGGCACGCTCAAGGTGATCGTGTGGGATTTCGTTTCGCAGGGCGGCAACCAAGTCCAGCGCACAGGCGAGCGCACCCTCGGCGCGATCACCCGCGTCGCCGCCAGCGTGGCCACCAAGACAGGCTGGCTACGCAACCGCTGGGTCACCGCTTCGCGCACCAATCCCGGCGGCGTCATTCAGCTTCACCGCTGGGATGCGTCGGACAATGGCCCGATCAACAACCCCGAACTCGTGACCACCACGAACGTCGCGATCAGCGATACCGCACTCGCCCTCGCGCCGGGTCGGGGCAAAGACGGTGCGGACAATGTGACCAGCGTCTCGGTGCTCGCAGGCGGCACTTTCAAGATCAATGGCTGGGGTGATCCCGATGCCGCCGAACCCGCGACCTATGAATACTCCGCGCAGAACACCGCCGGCCTCGTGGACCGCGTGAGCCTCGATGAAACGGACGAGACGGATTACTTCGTGGGCGCGCGCACGACCGGTGGCGAACTGAAGATCATGACGTGGCACTGGGCCGGCGGCAGCGGCAACTGTGTGTATGTGCTGCACGGCAATTGCCGCGTGCTCTACGCGCACTTCCAGGAAGGCAGTGTGAAGACCAATGTGCTCTACCCCGGCGCGACCGTGAGCGCCGGGCAAATCCTAGGACGCATGGGAAATAGCGGCTCCTCGGGCGACGTGCATACGCACATCCACGCCGACCGTCTCGACCCGATGCCGCCGACGGTGCAGGAAGTCATCGACTTGGAAACGGCGGGGACCATCGGCACTCTCGTCGTTGGCCCGCGCCCACTGCCCTTTCACCAGGCTCGGACGATGCGCATCGACTGGATCGTGCGCGGCGGCGAGACGGCGAACGCCTTCGCGACGATGAGCGGCCACGGCACTTACGCGCCCGACCTCGGCATCCGCCCACGCTTGAACACGCGCTACGTCGTGCATGGCCTCGCGAACGTCGCGCCGAATGGCTTCAAGGACATGCTGCCAAATCTCAACGGCGGTCCGTGGCGCACCGTCGGCGACGCGCTCGGCGGCTCCCCGAGCGGGACGCGCCTCTACCTCCGCGGTGGCAGCTACCAGGAGAACGTCCTCTTCACCACGCCGATGACCATTCGCCGCTACGACTACTACGATGCGGATGGCCCGGTCGTCATCCAGCGCTGACTCGCATGAAAACCACGCTGCTCCTGCTCTTCGTCGCCGTCGCGAATGCGGCGGCGCAGTACACCATCGACTGGCACACCATGGACGCCGGCGGCGGCAGTGGCTCCGCCGGTCCATTTGCAATGCACGGCACCCTCGGCCAGCCCGACGCCTTCACCGGCGCGGCAGGACCGCTCGCTTTTGTTGGCGGCTACTGGTCACTGAGCGATGAGTCCGTGCCGCTGCTGCGCATCTTCAAAAACGGTGCGGACATCGTGCTCGCGTGGCCAAATCCATCCCCGGGGTTCGGTCTCCAGACATCGCCCGATCTCGTCACCGGCTCGTGGACTGCCGTGGCCATCGCGCCGGTGAAATTGGGCGATGAACTCCAAGTCACCTGGGGCCCACCGAACGGACGCCGCTTCTTCCGCCTGCGCCGGCCGTAACGCAACGCGCCCGGCGAGCGGCCAGCGGAGCGGCTGTCCTGCGTTGTGTTTCCGCGCGATGGGGGCGTAGCTTGCGCGCATGAACTGGTGCGCGTGCCATGCCTGAATCTGATCCTCGCGTGACCCGAGTGCGCAGTGCTTTTGCGGCGGCCCTGACCGACGCGGACTGGGCGGGCGCGTGGGTGCCGCCGGCGGTGGAAAAGCTCGCGCCACTTTTTCCGGCGTATGTGATTGAGGCGCTGATCGGACGCGGCGGAATGGGCGCGGTGTATCGCGCGCGGCAGCGGTCGCTCGATCGGCTCGTGGCGATCAAGTTGCTTCCGTTCGAACTCGGCGTGCGGGAGGATTTCGCGGAGCGCTTTCGCCGCGAAGCGACGGCGCTCGCGCGGCTCAGCCATCCGCACATCGTCGCGGTGCATGATTTCGGGCAGGCGGATGACGGGCACTTTTTCATCGTCATGGAATATGTGCATGGGAAGGATCTCGCGGCGCGCTTGCAGCAGGGAAAGTTGCCGCCGGCGGAAGCGATCACGGTGGTGCGGCAGGTCTGCGAGGCATTGGAATTTGCGCACGTGCACGGAGTGGTGCATCGCGACGTGAAGCCGGGCAACATTCTGCTCGATGCGGCGGGGCGCGTGAAGGTGACGGACTTCGGCATCGCGCAACTCGCCGGCGACGAACCGCGCACGGCGCTCACCGTCACGGGCGCGCTGCTCGGCACGCCGGAGTATGTGGCGCCGGAGCAGATGCAGCTCGCGGCCGTGGTCGATGAACGCGCGGATATCTTCAGCGTCGGCGTGATGCTTTACGAGTTGCTCACTGGCCAGCTCCCGCGCGGCGTTTTCCGTCCCCTCGCGCAACTCGTCCCGACGGCGCGCGCGCTCGACCGCGTGGTGACGCGTGCACTGCAAAGCGAGCCGAGCCTCCGCTACTCGACCGTCGGTGAGTTGCGCGCGGCACTCGCCGTGAGCGAAGCACCGAAGCGTCCGCGGTTCGCGGCGCTGGCGGGCGCGATGGGTGTCGCGGCGGCAGCCGGCGTCGCGGTCTGGCAGTGGTCGCCGCAGGCGCGCGAGTCAGTGGCGGTGGCGCCGAAAGTTTCCGCGCCATTCGTCAATAGCCTTGGCCTGCGCTTCGTTCCCGCGGGCACGCCGGGCGTGCTCTTTTGCACCACGGAGACGCGGGTGCGCGATTTCACCGCGTATGCGAGCGCGCGGGAATTGGGAGTCTTCGCCGGCCACGTCGCAGTGAACTACACGGGAGGACAGGAAGGCTGGCTGCGGGCGGAGGGGACTTGGAGAGACCCGAGCGTGCCACAGAGTCGCGATCATCCGGTGGTTGGGATCTCGCATTTCGAGGCGATCTCCTTTTGTGAATGGCTCACCGACTACGAGCGCGCGTCGGGACGCATCGCCGCGGAGGATCGCTATCGACTGCCGACAAACGCAGAATGGAGCGTCGCCGCGGGACTCGAACCCGACACGCCCTTTCCGAGCGGGCGTTATCCGTGGGGCGCGAAATTTCCGCCGCCAGCGAATGCGGGGAACTATGCGAGTAAGGAGTTGCACGCGAGCGGAGGTAAACATTCTGCACTGCCCGTGATTGCCGGTTATCAAGACGGCCATGCTTATGCCGCGCCAGTCGGCAGCTTCGCGCCGGATGCGCGCGGCCTCTACGATCTCGGCGGCAACGTGTGGGAATGGACGGACAACGGCACGGACCCCAAGGAAACGCTGCGCGGTGGGAGCTGGTGGGATGCCGATCCGGACAAGCTCGATACCGCGTGCCGCATCGCGCACGAGCGCAACTTGCGCTGCTATAGCTTTGGCTTCCGCCTCGTGCTCGCGCGAAAAATCGCCGCGACCGCCGCCGCGCCGTGAGGTATCGGTGGCGGAGATGTCACCGACCGTCACTCCGCCTTCTGCCTTCCGCGCCACGCGCTGGAGTCTGGTTGCGCGTGCCGCGTCGCCGACGGAGCCCGCCGCACGCGCCGCGCTGGAGGAACTCTGCCGCCTCTACTGGACGCCGCTCCACGCCTTTGCCTGCCGCACTGGTCTGAGCGCGACGGACGCGGAAGACGCCACGCAATCGTTCTTCGCCGAGTTCCTGCAACGCGAGCGCTTCGCCATCGCGGATCCGCAGCGGGGAAAGCTGCGCACGTTTCTTTGCACGGCGTTTGCGAATCATTTGCACAGTCTGCATCGCCACAAGTCGGCGCAGACGCGCGGCGGCGGACAGGTCCACATCTCCATCGACGCACCGCGCGGCGACGATGCGCTGCCGATCGACCCCGCCGACTCGCACGAACCGGCGCGCGAATTCGATCGCGCCTGGGCGCTGGCGACCATGGACGCCGCCGTCGCGCGTCTCGAAGTGGAACTGACCGCGCGCGGCAAGGCCGGCACGCTCGCACCGTATCGCAGCTTCCTCGGTCTCGACACCGGCGGCTGCGAAGACTACGCGGCCGCCGCGCGTGTGCTCGGTGTCAGCGAAGGCGCGGTGCGGGTGAACGTCTGCCGCCTGCGGAAGGATTTCCGCGCTGCCCTTTTCGCGACCATCGCCGACACGCTGGACGCACCGACCGACGAAAACATCCGCGCCGAAGTCCGCGCCCTCATCGAAGCGCTCAGCGCCTGAGCCGCGTCGGCCCGGCCTCGGAGCGCTGGGCGTCAGGAAAATATTTGTCCAAGATTCGCCCGTATCGGACTTATCTGCCTGCAAACCGTCCCATGTTTCCCCGCCTGACCGCCGCTGCCATCCTGCTCTTCCTCGCCCCTCACGGCGCGGCGACGGAGGGGATCGACTTCTTTGAAAAGAAAGTGCGCCCGCTGCTCGCGGAACGCTGCCTGGATTGCCATAGCGCAGAGAAAAAAGTGAAGGGTGGGCTGCGGCTCGATACGCGGGAGGGATGGGCGACGGGGGGCGATTCCGGCGCGGCGATCGTGCCGGGCGATCCTGACAAAAGCCTCTTCATCACGGCGATCCGCTACACGGATCGCGATCTCCAGATGCCGGAGAAGAAGAAGCTCCCGGCGGCGGAGATCGCGGTGCTGGAGGAGTGGGTGAAGATGGGTGCGCCCGATCCGCGCGACGGCGGTGCGGCGGTGAAGAAGCAGACGGGGCTGACCATCGAGGAGGGGAAAAAGTTTTGGTCCTATCAGCCCGTATCGCGTCCGGCCGTGCCGGCGGTGCAAGACACCGCGTGGCCGCGCACCGAGCTCGACCGTTTCATCCTCGCAAGGATCGAAGCCGCGGGCGCGAAGCCCGCGATCGATGCGCCGCCCGAAGTGCTCGTGCGGCGCCTGTTCTACAATCTCATTGGCCTGCCGCCGACGCCTGAGCAGGTGGATGCGTTCGTTCAGGAATACAATTCACCAGTCACCAGTCACCACTCACCGGTGGCTGCGGTGGTGGATTCCCTGCTCGCCTCCCGCCACTTCGGCGAGCGCTGGGGGCGGCACTGGCTCGATGTCGCGCGCTTTGCGGAATCGAGTGGCGGCGGGCGCACGCTGCTCTTCAAGGACGCGTGGCGCTTCCGCGATTACGTGGTCGAGGCCTTCAATGCGGACGTGCCTTTCGACCGCTTCATCCGCGAGCAACTCGCCGGCGATCTGCTCCCCGCGCCGGCGCCCGCGGATCAGCGCCGCAATCTCACCGCCACCGCCTTCCTCGCGCTGGGTCCGACGAATTACGAAGAGCAGGACAAACAGCAGCTCCGCTTCGACATCATCGACGAGCAACTCGAGACCCTCGGGCGCGCGTTCCTCGGCCAGACCATCGGCTGCGCGCGCTGCCACGATCACAAGTTCGACCCCGTGCCGCAGCGCGACTACTACGCGCTCGCCGGCATCCTCTCGTCCACGCGCACCCTCTTCAACTACACCGACAACGTCGCGCGCTGGATCTCCGCGCCGCTCCCGGCCGACGCGCATGCCGAGGAGAATCTGCGCGCGCACGAGGCGAAGGTCGCCGCGCTGGAGCTGGAAATCGAGACGGCGAAAGATCGGCTCGCCCAGCTCTCGAAGAGCGTCGGCGCCGCGACCTCCAAACCCGGCCTGGCCGTGGCCGTGAGTGATCTGTCGGGGATCGTGCTCGACGACGCGCAGGCGAAGGTCGTGGGCGACTGGAAGCTCTCGAAGTATGTGCGGAGCTTCATCGGCGACGGATACCTCGAAGATCAGGATGCGGGCAAAGGCGAGAAGACGATCACCTTCACCCCGCAGGTCACCAAGGCCGGTCGCTACGACGTGCGGCTCGCCTATTCCGCGCTGGAGAATCGGGCGAAAAATGTGCGCGTGAACATCCTGCACGCGGACGGCGAGGATACGGTCTTTGTCGATCAGACGCTGCCGCCGCCGATCGACGGGCGATTCGTTTCGCTGGGCAAGTTTCGCTTCGAAAAAGACGGCGCCGGTTACGTGCTCATCTCGAACGACGACACCAAGGGGCACGTCATCGTCGACGCGCTCCAGCTCGTCGCGGAGGGCGAGAGCGCCGCGGCGGATGAGTCCCGCAATGCCGCCGATCCCGAGCGCGCCGCTGCCGCGAAGCAGGTGAAGAAATTCGAGGCGGAACTCAAGAGGCTGCGGAAGGAAGGGCCGCTGCGCGACACCGTGATGGCCGTGCGCGAGGACGATGAAATCCTCGACACTCAGATCCGCGTGCGCGGCGTGGAAAAGCAGCGCGGCGAGACGGTGCCGCGCGGATTTTTGCAGGTCGCGCTCGCCGGGCCGCAGCCCACGCTGGCGCCGACTTCGAGCGGCCGCCGCGAACTCGCCGACTGGATCGCCAGCCCGCAGAATCCGCTGACCGCGCGGGTCTTCGTGAATCGCGTGTGGATGTGGCTCTTCGGCGCGGGGCTGGTGCGGACGGTGGATAATTTCGGCACGACCGGAGAGAAGCCGTCGCATCCGGAAGTGCTCGATTTCCTCGCGGCGCGATTGGTCGATGAAGGCTGGAGCGTGAAGAAGCTCGTGCGGGAAATCGTGCTCTCACGGACCTGGCAGCAGGCTGTGGCCGCACCTGCGAAAGGCGATCCGGACAATCGCCTCTTCGCCCACGCAAACCGGCGCCGGCTCGATGCGGAGCAGATCCGCGACACGCTCCTCGCCGTGAGCGGCAAGCTCGACCTGAAGTACGGCGGCCTGAACATCGGCAGCGCAGGCGACATTGATGCGAACAGCTTCTCCGCGCAGAACACCGAATACAGCTACGTCTATGCGGACACGCGCCGCAGCGTGTACACGCCGGCCTTCCGCAACAAACGCCTCGAGCTCTTCGAGGTCTTCGACTTTGGCGACATCAATGCGTCGATCGGCCAGCGCAACGTCAGCACCGTCGCCCCGCAGGCGCTCTACTTTTTGAATCATCCCTTCGTCCTCGAGCAGGCGCGCGCCGCCGCCGAGCAGACCATGGCGCTGCCTGGCACGAATGACGAGCGCATCATCGCTACGTATCGGTGCACCCTCGGCCGCGCGCCGTCCGCGGCGGAACTTGCGAAATGCCGCCGCTTCCTCAACAGCGCGCCCGAAGCCACGCTCGATCTGTGGACCGAGTTGCAGCAGACACTCTTCGCCAGCCTCGACTTCCGTTACCTCGAATAGACCGGCGCAGGCATTTTCAACACCGAGACACCGAGAGCACAGCGAGGCGAATTTCCTGAAGCAACTCCCTCTGTGTTCTCTGTTTCTCTGTGGTTAAATCAATAACGCCGCACTCTCATCACCCCTCTCCCATGAACAGCTCGCTCTGCTCCCGCCGCTCCGCGCTGCAAACTCTCGGCTGCGGCTTCGGCTACCTGGCGCTCGCCGGCCTCGCGGCGCAGGAGAAAGGGCGTGCTGCGCTCAACGCAAATCCGCTCGCACCCAAGGCTCCGCATTTTCCACCGCGGGCGAAGCGCATCATCTTCCTCTTCATGTCCGGCGGGGTGAGCCATGTGGATTCCTTCGACTACAAGCCGCGGCTCACGCAGGACGACGGGAAGATGATGGACTTTGCCGATCTGCGCAGCCTCGCGAAGACCGGCAAGAGCCCGCAGCAGCGCGTGATGAAACCGCTCTGGAACTTCGCGCAGCATGGGCAGAGCGGGCTCTGGGCGTCGGATCTTTTCCCCGAAATGGCGAAGCATGCGGACGATCTCTGCGTGATTCGCTCGATGCATACCGAAGGCATCGCACACGGACCGGCGACGCTTTTCCTCCACACCGGCACGACGAATTTCATCCGCCCATCGATGGGCTCTTGGGTCACGTATGGTCTCGGCACGGAGAATGACAGCCTGCCGGGTTTCGTCTCGCTGAGCCCCGCGCTCGGGAATGGCGGGCCGCGCAATTACGGCAACGCCTTCCTGCCTGCGGTGTATCAGGGCACCGCGTTTGGCCGCGCCGGGGTGCCCGCCGCGGAATCCTCGATCCGCAATCTCCAGCCCGCGCGTTCAGCCTCCGACGCCCGGCGGCAGTTCGATCTCCTGCGTGATCTCAACGCCGAGCAACTCCGCGCCAAGCCCGGCGAGAGCGAACTCGAAGCGGTGATCAACAGCTACGAACTCGCGTGGAAAATGCAGAGCGCCGCGCCACCCGTGCTCGACGTAATGAGCGAGTCGCCGGAGACGCAAGCCCTCTACGGCATCGGCGAAAAGGAGACGGACAACTTCGGCCGCCAATGCCTGCTCGCGCGCCGCATGGCCGAGTCCGGCGTGCGATTCATTCAGGTGAATTACGCGGACAACTCGAACAATCCCGCGTGGGATCAGCACTCGAATTTGAAGAAACACGGCGACCACGCGAAGGCCGTGGACAAGCCCGTCGCCGGCCTCCTCACCGACCTCAAGCGACGCGGCCTGCTCGAAGACACGATCGTGTGGTGGGGCGGCGAATTTGGCCGCACGCCGTACGCGGAAAAGAACGGCACGGGCCGCGATCACAATCCCGCGGGTTTCTCGATCTGGCTTGCCGGCGGCGGCTTCAAACGCGGCGTCACCTATGGTGAGACCGATGAATTTGGCCACCACGCGATCGTAGACAAAGTCCACATGCACGACCTCCACGCGACGCTCCTCCACGCCCTCGGCCTCGATCACGAGAAGCTCACCTATCGCTACGCCGGTCGCGATTTCCGACTCACGGATGTGTACGGGAATGTGGTGAAGGATTTGTTCGCATCAGCGTGAAGCTGAGTCTCAAGCGACGAGTGATCGCGTCCGTTTCAACCGCAGATAGAGCGGCAGGCCGGTGGCGATGAGGGCGAGGCCGAAGAGGGATTCCAGGCGCGAGGTCATGAGGGTATTTGCGAGCAGGGTGAGGGCGACGGCGATGAAGGCTGCGGGCAGCAAGGGGTAGCCAAAGGTGCGGTAGGGACGCGGGTGGTCGGGCATTTTTCGCCGCAGGGCGAAGACCGCGGAGGTGGTGAGGGCGTAGAAGATCCAGCCAGCGAAGACGACGCAGTCGGTGAGTTGATCGAAGGTGCCGGAGATCGCGAGCAGGCTGGCCCAAAGCGCGAGGACAATCATGGACGTGAGCGGCACGGCGGTCGTCTCATTGAGCCGGGCGAAGCGGGCGAAGAATAATCCGTCGCGGGCCATCGCATACGGGATGCGGGCGTTGGTGAGCAGGGAGCCATTGAGCAGACCTAGCGTGGAGAGGATGAAGGCGACGGAGACCAGTGCCGGACCGCGCTCTCCGAGGAAGGAGCGAGCGGCCATGGCGGCGACGGGTAGCGCATCGCGGTGGCGCGTGGAATTGGCGGTGAGGATTTCGTCGAAGGGCAGCGCGTAGAAGTAGGCGAGATTCGCGGCGCCGTAGGCGAGGAGGACGACGGCCATGCCGAGGAAGAGCGCGAGGGGAATGGTGCGTCCGGGGTTGCGCACTTCGCCGGCGACCATCGGCATGTTGTTCCAGCCGTCGAAGGCCCAGAGCGCGGCGATCATCGCGGCGCCGAAGGCGGGGAATCCGCACCAACCGCCAGCTCCCGCGGGCGCGCTCAGATGCGCCCACGTCGTCCCTTTTCCGAAGAAGAAAACACCGATGACGATCGCGGCGATGCCGGCGACCTTGAGCGAGGAGAGCACGAATTGCAGCCGTCCGCCGAAGACCACGCGCAGGCAATTGAGGGCGGCGCAGGCGAGGATGATAAGCACGGCGACGACCTGCTTGAGGCCGAACTGCCAGTCGAAATGCTGGCCGAGGATGACGAAGCTGCGTCGCACCCAGACGGCGTCGAGCGGGACGACGGACGAGAGGAACGTGGCGAAGGCAACGCCCGCGATGGCGATCGATCCGGCGCCGCCCACGGTGATGCGCATCCAGCCGAAGAGGAACGCAGGCAGCTCGCCGTAGGCCGTGCGGAGATACACGTACTCGCCGCCGGCCTGCGGCAGGAGCGCGCCGAGTTCGGCGTAAGTGAGCGCGCCGGCGAGCGAGAGCAGTCCGGCGACGATCCATGCGGCGAGGACCCACTGCGGGGCGCCCACGGCCTGGGCCATCGGTGTCGTTTTCAAAAAGACGCCGGTGCCGATGATCGTCCCGATGACCAGCGCGGTGGCGTCGCGGAGACCGAGACCGCGGATGAGTTCGGGCTGGGACATGAGGGCGGCGCAGGATGCACGAAATCCGGTGAAACCGGAAGCTGCCCGCTACCCGCCGCGTTACTTCGCCCGTTTCGCCTTCGGCTTCATCATCCGGAGGACCGCGGCGGTCGCGTCGTCGCGGGTGTTGCCGATGCCGGATTGCTGATAGACGATCTCGCCGTCGGGATTGAGCACCGTGATGAGCAGCGAGTGCGCGAATTGCAGATTCGAGCCTGGGTAGTAGCGGAAGCCCGCGAGGTCCGCGAGTTTCTTGACGTCTTCCGGCTTCCCGCGCAGGAGGCTCCAGTGCTCGAGCGGCAGGTCATACTTCTCGCGGAAGGCGCGCAACGCCTTGGGCGTGTCGCGCTCCGGGTCGATGCTCACGAGGAGAAAATCCACGCCGCTCCGCACATTCACCGGGAGCGCTTTTTCGATCGCCTTCATGTCCGCCACGATGAGCGGACAGGAGTGCTGGCAGTTGGTGAAAAAGAGGGCCATGACCTGCGGCCGGCCGCGCAGGGCGTCGAGTTTCACTTCCTTGCCGACATCCGCCGTCCAGGTGGCGCCGAGCGTGTAGATCGATTTCTCGCTGAACTTTCCGGGCGGGAGTCCCTCGCGACAGCACGGTGGCTCGGGGGCTTTCGGGGCGGTCTGCGGGGGTGCGGCCCAGAGGGAGGTGGCGCCGAACAGGAGGCTGAGGAGAAGTGCGGATTTCATATCGTAGGGTTGGAGGGCTGCACCAGTGACTCTCGGCTTCCGGGGGCGTTCGCGCCCCACGCCGATTGGCCAAAGCGGGGCTTCCTTTGCTCCGCCGTTCGGTCGCTTGCCCGCGGGGGAACGCTCGCCTACCGTCGCGACCTGATGTTTCCCGCGCTCGCTCTCCGCATCCTCCGCACCACTGATCCGCGATTGCTCGGGAAGTTCATGTGGAATTTCGGGGTGAAAGGGCTGCTTTCGGTCGAGAAGTTCAAATCGCGGATCAAGCGCGGCGAATATTTCCCGCCGTTCCTCTACCTCTCGATTCTGAACTCCTGCAATCTGCGCTGCCAGGGCTGCTGGGTGGACGTCGAGTCGGAGCGCACGCAGATCGATCTCGAGACGCTGAACCGCACGATCAACGACGCCAAGGCGCACGGGAACGCGTTCTTCGGGATCCTCGGCGGCGAGCCCTTCATGCATCCCGAGCTGCTCGACCTGCTCGCGGCGCATCCCGACGCGTATTTCCAGGTCTTCACGAACGGGCAGTTCATCACCGACAAAATCGCGAAGAAGCTGCGCCAGATCGGCAACGCCACGCCGCTCATTTCCATCGAAGGCCGCGAGATCGTGAGCGATGAACGGCGCGGGAAAAAAGAGGTCTTCACCCGGACGCTGCGCGGGCTCGACGCGTGCCTGCGGGAGAAAATCCTCACCGGTGTCGCAACGAGCGTCTGCCAGACGAATATCGACGATCTTTGCAGCGAATCCTGGCTCCGCGAGCTGATCGCGCGCGGCGTGCACTACTGCTGGTTTCACACCTATCGGCCGGTCGGGCCGAAGATGAATCCGCAGCTCGCGCTGACGCCGGAGCAACTCGTCCGCGTCCGGCGCTTCGTCGTCGAGATGCGCGCGAAGGTCCCAATCGCCATCATCGACGCCTACTTCGATGGCGAGGGCAAGGCGCTCTGCCCGATGAGCACCGGCGTCTCGCACCATGTGAATCCGCGCGGCGACATCGAGCCGTGTCCGATCATCCAATTCGCCACGGAAAACATCCGCGACGAGCGCGGCGTCTTCGCCACCATGCGCGACTCCGCTTTTCTGAAAGACTTCCGCGAGATCAGCGCGCAGCACACCCGCGGTTGTGTCGTCCTCGAGCGGCCTGATCTCGTGAAAGACCTCGTGTTGAAACACGGCGCGCGCGACACCACCATGCGCGGCACGGCGATGGCGGAGCTCGAGGCTATGACGCCACGTTTCTCGCAGTGGCTCCCGGGCGAGGAGATTCCGGAGCAACACTGGATGTATCGCTGGTCGAAGAAGTATTGGTTCAACGACTTCAACGCCTACGCCCACGTCGCCCACAATTCCGAAGCGAAGGCGAAGAAGCTCCAGAGCCAGTTGGTCGAGGGGTAAGGACTCGGGCTGAATCGCGGGAGACTTGGGCCGAATGAGAGCGGTTGCGCACGCGATTGAGAGCCGGTGTGCATTTCTGGGAATACGCCAAATGTATCTCTTAAGTGAGACAAGCAGCATCTTTGAGTCTCAAAAAAGACGAAAATTCTTCTTCCATTGTTCTCAACTTTGCATATCTCTCAAATCCGCGACACCCAAACCAACCAAATCATGGCCCGAATCCTTATCATCGACGACGACCCGCAAATGGTGGCAGTGATCTCCGAGATCTGCAAAGAGCGCGGGCACCAGACCATCGCCTACAATTCCGGCCAGAAGGCCATCGAGAACCTCGCCACCCAGGCGCCGGCTCTCGTCATCACCGACCTGCGCATGGACAAGGTCGGCGGCCTCGACATCCTCCGCGAGTGCCGCGAGTCGCTCCCGCAGACGCCAGTCATCCTCATCACCGCCTACAAGACGGTGGAGACCGCGCTCGAGGCGATGAAGCTCGGGGCCTACGACTACATCACCAAGCCCTTCAAGGTGGACGAGCTCCAGCTCACCATCCAGCGCGCGTTGGAGCATTCCGAGGACAAGCGGCAGATCCGCAGCCTGCGCCAGGTGGTCAAGCGGACCTCGAGCTTCGAGTCCATCATCGGCCTCAGCCCGCGGATGGACGACGTGTATCATCTTTTGAAAAAGGTCGCCGATACCGACTCGACGATCCTGATCCAGGGCGAGAGCGGCACGGGCAAGGAGCTCGTCGCCCGCGCGCTGCATTTCAACTCTGCGCGACAGCATCAGCCCTTCGTCGCGATCAACTGCTCCGCGCTGCCGGAGAATCTGCTCGAGTCCGAACTCTTCGGCCACAAGAAGGGCTCCTTCACCGGCGCGGTGCAGGATAAGATCGGACTTTTCGAGGAAGCTGAGGGCGGCACCATCTTCCTCGACGAGGTGAACTCAATGGCGCAGCCGCTCCAGACGAAGCTCCTGCGCGTGCTGCAAGAGCGCCAGCTTCGCCGCGTCGGCGACACCAAGACCCTGCCGATCAATGTGCGCGTCCTCGCCGCGACCAACGAATCACTCCACGAGAAGATCAAGAGCGGCGGCTTCCGCGAAGATCTCTACTACCGGCTCGCGGTCATCCCGATCGAAATGCCTCCGCTGCGCGACCGCACCGAGGACATCCCGCTGCTCGTCAGTCATTTCCTGACGAAGAACGCCACGCAGACGAAGACCGAGCCGAAGAAGATCGATCCCAAAGCGGTGGATCTCCTCACGCGCTACCGCTGGCCCGGCAACGTGCGCGAACTCGAGAATGCGATCGAGCGCGCCTGCGCGTTGTGCGAGCAGGGCTTGATCAAGCCGGAAGACCTGCCGCCGCATGTGGTTCGGCAGGCCGCGTCGCCGTCCGATTACGCGACCAACACGATCCCGGTCGGCCAGGCCCTCGACGAGTACACCAAGGAACAAGAGCACCGCTACATCGAGGAGACCATCAAGCACAACGCGGGCAGTCGCGAGAGAGCCGCGAAGATGCTGAAGATCTCGATGGCGACGCTGTATCGGAAGCTCGAGGTGAAAAAAGACACGGCCGAGGGCAAAAAGAAGAAGTAGCTCCCCGGCCCGGCTTCCGCCCTTTGGACTGCTCGGACTTGTCCGAGCTTTATGGAGGAGGTCGCTTGCGACCGCGGCGGGCCTTCCCCCGGACCGACCCGCCGCATCCTGAAATGCCAGCCTCGGGGGACAAGTCCCCCACCACCGCAAAGCGCAGCCAAGTCTGCGCACTCCAAAAGCGCTCCGCCCCAGGTTCAGCTTCCCGGCTTCCTGCTTCATCCCGGCCCACCGATCCACCACCCTCCCCGCGATGCCGCGCGTCCTTTACCTCCAAAACGGCGAGACCGAAGGCCCGGGCCTGCTCGCGCCGGCACTGTCAGAAGCCGGGATCAAACTCACGACCGTGCACGCATGGCGCGGGGATGAAGTGCCTGTGACGCCGGGCCAGTTCGCTGGGATCGCCATCGGTGGCGGAGCGATGAGCGCCTACGAGACGGCGGAGTATCCCTCCCTCGCACGACAGATGGAACTCGCCCAGGCAACGCGGGCCGCGGGCCGGCCCATGCTCGGTCTCTGCCTCGGCGCGCAACTGATGGCCGCGGCCTTCGGTGGAAAGGTCTTCGCCAATACGGCAAGGGAGATCGGATTGCAGGAAGTGCACTTCACGTCTGCGGCGGCAGACGACGCGCTCTGGCGCGGGCACACCGCACCCCTTCACCCCGTGCACTGGCACGGCGATACCTTCGACCTCCCGCCCGGCGCCGAGCTCCTCGCCTCCTCCGCGCTCACCAGGCACCAGCTTTTCCGTCTCGACGATGTGCTCTACGGATTGCAATTCCACCTCGAGATCGACCTCCCCATGCTCCGCGAGATGGTCACCGCGGACGCCGAACCACTCCGCAAACTTGGCGTCGATCCGGCCGCCTTTCTCCACGACGGCTTGCGCCATCTTCCCGCGACCGAGGCCGTCGCCCGGACGGTCTTCCGCCGCTGGGCTGCGTTGCTGGAGTGACTGACGGCCGGCGAAACCGCCGGCGTTTCATCCTCGGCCGCGTTGAAACTGCCGATTCGGGATCAGGCGGCTCCGGCCCTACTTCTCGGTGCTTCGAGCCAGTTTTCCTCCTGTCTTCGGCGCGAATCTCGTGCATCTTCGCCGCCGCTCCATGCGCGATCTTTCCTCCCAGGTTCACTGGCTGAATGCACGGCTCCACATCTTCGTGGCTGTCGTCATCGCGTTGCTGGCCGC
>JANPIS010000071.1:0-7738 GCA_031425095.1 Chthoniobacteraceae bacterium | reverse complement strand
CCGATACGGGTGAAACATCGATCACTTTCAAATCCCGCTCATTGATCTCCGCACGATTCGCGGCGAGCGAAGCCGTGAGCTGATCGCGGGCTTCTCCGGGCGGAACCGAGGCAATGATCAGGCGGCTTTTCCAGCGATAGGAATCGAGGGGTTCGGCAGAGGCGAGTTGGCTCATTAAAAGAAAATGTCCGGCGAGGAAAGCGGCGCGGCTGAGTGAACGAAAGTTCATGCGAGTTCCGCGATCATACGCGACTCATGGCCTCATGCGGAGGGTGGAAAGATCCAGAGCGCCGGGCGGCCGACATTGCAGTGCACGGCGCGGCCGAGCAGCGTGAAGGTGGCCCAAGAGTAGTAGAGATTACTGCGGGCGAGATTGCCGGGGACGAAGCCGGTGGTCGGATGATCGAGTTGGCGCAAGCGCATTTCAGTGGAAGGGACGGGGTAGAAGATGGTCTGCACGGCGGCGTTGGGACTGCCGTCTTCGCCGACCAGATCGGGGAAGCGCGTGATCCAAGCGCGAGGGTCGTGTCGAGAATCGGCAGCGGCGCGGTCGGCGGCGAAGACGGCTTTGCGGCTCAGGGCCGGCAGGACGAGCAGGCTGGCGAAGGCCCAGAGGGTCATCCAGCACGCGTGGCCGAGGAGCGCGACGGCTGGCGGGCAGTCGGCGAGATGGAAGGCTTGCGTGCCGATGAAAGTGCCGAGCAGATTCCAGCACAGGATCAGCACGAAGGCGCGGGCCGGCAGGGCATTGGCGATCTGCCATCGACGCCGGCTCGATTCCGCGGCGAGTTCTGGCTTTGGCACCGTAGCCATCCAGCTCGCGGGCAGCAGACTCTTCGCGCGACGCCCGAGTCCGACGATCCCGCCGGTGAAGGCCGGGTCGTTGACCGCGGCGGTGAGGATTTTTTCTCCCTCGTGCGCGAGCGGCGTGGTCGCGACTCCGCCGATGGCGTGCAGGAGATGCCACCGTCCGAGGACGAGCGCCGCCGTGGCGAGCACGATGCCGGCGCTGAATCCGCCGGTGAGCCGGAGACTGATCGCGCTCACGACTCCCACGCCGGCCAGCACGAGCGTGTGACCGATCGCGCCGCGTGACCAGTAGCGCAGGAAAGTCATCACGGTCGGGCGTGGACCGGGCATCAGCGTCACGCCGCCGATGAAATCAAACATCGCCTGCGCCGCAATCACCCCGGCACCAATCGCGAAGAGCAGCGGCGTGCCGGGCGCGTCTGCGCGGCAAGTCACCAGCCAGTAGAGCCCGGCGCACGCAGCCAGCACCCAGGTGCCGACATTCGTAATGCCGAGCCACAAGCGGCGGCGGGCGAGTTGCATTTGCGCGGGTGTCATCGGCTTGCTCTACGTCGCTCATCTGGCGGCAGCCGCTTTCGCGGTAAAGTTGATCGCCCGTTGGCCAATGAATCCGGATTTTCCGCGTCCGCGCCACTCTCACCAGCCGTTTTGTTTTACCGATGCCATGACCTCGACCACCTCCGCGCCGCGCTGGATGCGCACCGTTCTCCTCGCCGCGGGCGCTTACAATGTGCTCTGGGGCGCCTTCGCCGTGCTCTTTCCGAATGTGATCTTTCGCTGGCTCGACATGCCGCTGCCAAACTACCCGCAGTTCTGGCAGTGCATCGGCATGATCGTCGGTGTGTATGGGCTCGGCTATGCCATAGCCGCCTTCGATCCCGTGCGCCACTGGCCCATCGTGCTCGTCGGTTTTTTGGGAAAAGTGTTTGGTCCGCTCGGGATGGTGGAGGCGCTGTGGACGGGCGCGCTGCCGTGGGGCTTCGCCCTGAATTGCGTCACGAACGACCTCATCTGGTGGGTGCCTTTCGCGCTCATTCTGAAACACGCGTGGGTCCGCAATACCGCGGCATGACGGCACTCCTCGCGGCTCATGCGGCAGCGACCTGGGCGCTCGTCGGTCTTATCTGGACGGTGCAGCTCGTCCACTATCCGCTCTTCGCGCAAGTCGGTGCCGATGCCTTCCGCAACTACCACGCGCGCCACACGCGGCAGATCACCTGGATCGTCGCGCCGCTCATGGCGGTGGAACTTCTCACTGCGATCCTGCTCCTAGTCCGCGGCGCGCGCGAACCGTGGCTGCTCGCGAGCTTCGCTCCGCTGGCCTTCAATTGGCTCTCGACCTGGCGCGTCCAGATCCCGCTCCACAACCGTCTCGCTCCGGGCTTCGACGCGGACGTGCATCGCCGGCTCGTGATCACGAACTGGTGGCGGACGATTGCATGGAGCATCCGGGGTGGGTGCCTGCTTTTTGGGTTCTCTTCTTGATCAGGTTTCAGTCCCGCTTTCCCGTGTCCTGCACTCACGTCATCTCCGGCGCGAGATAGCGGAGTGTGTCAAAAGGATCACCGCCACTCATGACGGCTGAATCGCAGGGCGCCCGATCTTTTTCCAACCCCAGCCGAGCGCGAACAAGGCGGCGCTCCACGTCACGAAACAGATGCCCCACCAGACGCCCCAGAGGCCCCAGCCGAGCGTGAAGGCGAGCGTGTGGAAGACGACGATCGGGGCGGCGATCTGGCGGTAGAGGCCGATCCAGAGGCCATAGGCGGGGCGCTTGATGCCCTGCATGGCGAAGACGGTGACGAAGAGGATGGGATACGCGGCGAGGGTGACGGAGGCGATGAGCAGGTAGTCGCGGCCGTGGCCGATGACGGCGGCGTCGTTCGTGAAAAGGCGCATCGCCGGCTCGCGCAGGAAGTAGATCAGAAGGCCGCCGAGGAACATGAGGATGGCGCCGAGCTTGATATTCGTGATCCAGGCTTCGCGCACGCGGTGCGGCAGGCCGGCGCCGTGATTCTGGCCGACGATGCTGAGCACGGCGGCGTTCAGGCCGATGGCGGGCATGAGGGCGATCTGCTCGATGCGCGTGGCGATGCCGCTCGCGGCGACGGCTTCTTTGCCAAAGTGTTTCACAAACCAGGTGATGATGAAGATCCCGAGCGCGACGGTGAGCATGTTCAGCGCGGCGGGCACGGCTTGTCCGGCGATGCGGCGGAGCACGGCGGGTTGCGGGTGAAAATCTGGGCGGCGGATTCCTTGCAGGAGCTTCGATCGCGTGGCGCTCCGCCACATGAAGATCACACCACCGATCTGGACCAGCACTGTGGCCAGCGCGAGGCCGCTCACGCCCATCGGCGGCAGGCCCGTCCAACCCCACATCAGCACCGGATTGAGCACGATATTCGCGAAGAAACCGGCGATCAGAAAATTGCGATACACCCGCGTCTCGCCCTGCGCGGCGAGCGCCGAGTTCAGGACCATCTGCAGGAGAAAGAACACACCACCGGCGAGGATGACATTCATGTAGGCGAGCACCGTGCGGAGGTAATCCCCCTCCGCGCCAAGTTGCCGAAAGAGCCACGGCGCCGCGGACCACCCGGCGAAGGATAGCACCAAGCCCGTGGTCGTGGCAAAGACCAGCGATTGCGCGAAGACGCGGCGCGCCTCGGCCCGGTCGTCGGCGCCGAGCGCATTGGCGATCAGCGCAGTGGTGCCCTGACTGATCCCGCTACCCACAGCCATGACGATGAAGAAAACGGGAAACGAGAGCGACAACGCCGCGAGCGCATCAGTGCCCAGCCAACCGGCGCAGACCGTGTCCACGACGTTGAACATCGTGTTGAAGAACATGCCGACGCTCATCGGCACGGCGATCCGCCAGGTGAGCTGGGAAATCGGATCAGTGGTGAGCGAGAGCGGCTGCTTCATGGGCCGCTACTACTACACGAGACCGGCAATGATTCGCTCGATCTGTGTGCGATGGATGCCCATGTGACCCCCGGCGAGTGCATACCAGTCGGAGGCGCTGAGTGGGCCGAACCACGGATGGGCAAAACGCGCGGCAGTGTTCAACTCAGCCACCGCCGCCGCGGCAGCGAGCAGCAGGTCGCACGAGGCCTCGTAGTCGGCGACGACGCTGGCATCCGCATCCGGGCTCGGCTTCACCGCAGCGGTGCTCACGGCACCGGGCAGCACATGGCCGCTCGCAAGGGTCGTGATCACCCGCGCCATTTCGAGATGCACGATGCGCAGATGATCGAGCGTCATCCAGACCGACCAATACCGGCTGCTATCTTCGAGCCCGGGGCACCGGCGGATGAGCACGCGGCGCGCTCCAGACTCCGCGTCCACCGAGCGGAGCTGCGCGCGGATTGTTTCCCGCTCGCGGTGAAACTTTGCGGTGAAGGAAGCGCGGTTGCCGGTCTTGCGCCGGAGTCCGAAGAGCACCCGGGCGATGAGATGCTCGATGGCGGGAAGCCCCGCGCCGGGCGGGGCGAGCTGGGGCTCAGGGATCGTCGTCATGGGCGGCGATGTGTGCCATACACTTGCAAAGTGCAAGTAAAATACTTGTGCAATGCAAGCATTGATCCGGCAGTATTCCTCCATGCCGAGACCCCAGCCCGCCCGCCGAAGCGCCCGCACCCGCGTCGCCGCACCGCGCCGCTCGCCGTGCCCGGTGGCCTGTTCGCTCGATCTTTTCGGCGACCGCTGGACGCTACTCATCATCCGCGACCTGATCCTCGGCGGCAGCCGCTTCAAGGACTTCGCCGCGTCGCCCGAAGGCATCCCGACGAACATCCTCAGCGACCGACTCGAGCGCCTGCTCGCCGGCGGCATCGTTCAACAGATCCCCACCAGCGAAGGGGCAAAACGTTTCGCTTACCGCCTAACGGAAAAAGGCGCCGCCCTGCGCGGCGTCGTGAAGGCGATGCGCGATTGGGCGCTCGAATGGGAGCCGGGAACGGAAGCCGCGCTCGAAGCGAAGCGGAAGTAGCCGGTGGTCGGAAGTCATTGAGGAAGCCGCGTGCGGTTTTCGTTCGTTGACAAGCCATCGACGCGGGCGCCTCCTCATGGCCGGTATGCGTTTTCCCATCTATCTGGCGATCGTGGTTGCGTTGAATCTTGGCGCCGCGCGGGCAGCGGGCGTTTCCCCTGAAGTGGTCCAACTCAGTTTTGACCGGAGCTTCAACAACCCCGGAATCCTCGCGACGGCGGGACAACCAAAATGGGTTTCCGCGATCGAGCAGCAAGGCGGGCAATATCTGGATGCCCCGCGAAGCTGGCAGGTGCCGGCGAGTGCGCCGGAAGGCGTGGGTCGGCTCGCGATTGCGATCGACCGTTCGAAGATGAACGAAGATCTCGTCGCGACGATCCTCTTCGAGGCCAGCGCGGATGCGGACTTCGCCGTGCAACTCTTCGACGCGCAGGGCCGCGTGGTCGTCGTCGATCTCTTCGGCAATCTCGTGGATGTGGGTAAGGAGGCGACCACCAACACCTTCGTCGTCGCGCTGCGCAAATATCCGACCGCCTCACGTCTCGTCCTGCGCCGGGTGAAGGGTGCGGTCACGGTATACGGCGTCGTGCTTTACCCCGTGGTGACGGAAGGCGAGCCGAACAACGCGGCGCTCCAGAAACTGGCCGGTGTGCTCGGCGATCCGCTCAGCCCGGAAAATCCGCTGCTCCAGAGCATCCAGGCGATCGCGCGTAATGGGAATGTCTCGATCCAGCCCGTCGGCTCGAAGCCGGCGCCTGCTCCGGCCAGCGGTACGACTCTGCCGATCATGCGCAAGCCGATTCCCCCCGCCATCCTCTCGCGCAACGGCCCTGGATCGAGTGCGCCCACCGAGGGGCTCGTCGCGCACTGGAGTTTCGACGATGGAACGGCCGCCGACCAGAGCGGGCGTGGCCACGTTGGGAAAATCGTCGGCGGCACCGAAGTCGTCCCCGGCGTGCGCGGCTCGGCACTTCGGCTGCGTGCCGAAGATCGCGGCGCCGTGGTCCTCCCGCCGTCACCGGATTTCGATTTGAAGGACACGATGACCGTCGCCGCGTGGGTCCGCCCCGCCACGCGCCGGGGCGGCCAGCTCGTATGGTTTGGCGATCGGCAAAACGGGCGCGATCCATGGCTGATCAAGATGATGGGTGACTGGGCGCGCTTCCGCTCCGACCGCTCCGTCACCGGGCAGGCGCAATTCCTCGTGCGGAACGATGAGATCGTCGTCACCCCGAGCGGCGAAAAGATTCTCAGCCAGCACGTCGAGGTCGATTCGCCAGGGACGTTCACGCCGGACCAATGGTATTTCGCTGCCGGCACCATCGAGCGCGTCACGGCGCGCCAGCGCGCCTTCAAGCTCTACATCAACTCCCGGCTCGTCGGCGAAGTGCGCACTGACGAA
Organism: Chthoniobacteraceae bacterium; assembly: GCA_031425095.1. Classification (GTDB taxonomy): domain Bacteria; phylum Verrucomicrobiota; class Verrucomicrobiia; order Chthoniobacterales; family Chthoniobacteraceae; genus JANNXQ01. Next base: position 1,532 of record JANPIS010000071.1, on the reverse strand, counting down.
ACCGTGAATTACCCCACGAACAAAATGTGGGTCGTGCTCGGCGCCGTTCATGGCGGCGAGACGCAAAACTGGGACGGCACGATCGACGAAGTGCGCCTCTACCGTCGCGCGCTCTCGGCGAAAGAGATCGAGGCCCTCTATCACCAGCCGCAGAGCTGACTTCGTCCTGCTCATCGTCGCAGGCCTCTCCTGCGGAGCCATCGGGCCACTCCCCGCGTCGCGCCGCCTCGCCCGGACCACGCGCGCTGGTGTTTTCATTTTGACGGGCGGGGCGGACCCCCGCAGGTTCGCGCTCGCATTTCCGCGCGGAGCTGGCGAACGGTCGGCACCACGGCGCGGCGCATCCACACCACGACTCACTTTTATCCATGGCAAACTACGACCTCATCGTCATCGGCGGCGGACCTGCGGGATATGTCGGCGCGATTCGCGCGGCGCAGCTCGGCAAGAAAGTCGCCTGCGTCGATAAGGATCGGCTCGGCGGGACGTGCAACAACTGGGGCTGCATCCCGACCAAGGCGCTGCTCAAAAGCGCGGAACTTTATCACACGATGTCGCATCGAGCGGCGGAGTTCGGGATGAAGTTTGAGGGGCTCACCTTCGACTGGAGCAAAATCGTCAAACGCTCGCGGGATGTGTCGGAGAAGGGTTCGGCGGGCGTCGAGTTTCTCTTCAAGAAGAACAAGATCGACTACCTGCGCGGCGAGGCCTCGATCGAGAAAGCGGGCACGGTGAAGGTGAAGGCGGCTGATGGGAAAGAGGAGACGCACACGGCACCGAAGATCCTCATCGGAACCGGGTGCGTGTCGCGGCCGATGCCGAACTTTCCGTTCAATGGGAAGACGGTGATCGGCAGCAAGGAAGCCATGGCCCTCGAGAAGCAGCCGAAGTCGATGATCATCATCGGCGCGGGCGCGATCGGCATTGAGTTCGCGTATTTCTACAATGCCTACGGCACGAAAGTGACCGTGGTCGAGATGCTGCCGAACCTTCTGCCCGTCGAAGACACCGAAGTATCGGCGGCGCTGGAGAAGTCTTTCGCCAAACAAGGCATTGCGTTTTTGACGAACACGAAGACGACCAAGACCGAAGCGAGCGACAAGGGCGTAAAGATCACGGTCGCCGACGCGAGGGGCGCGGAGAAAGTGCTCGAAGCGGACGTGTGCCTCGTGGCCATCGGCGTCGCGCCGGTGCTGCCCGGTGGCGCGAAGATCGGGCTCACCGACCGCGGTTACATCCAGGTGAACGATCGCTACGAAACTACCATCCCCGGCGTCTTTGCCGCGGGCGACATCATCGGGCCGCCGTGGCTCGCGCACGTCGCGAGCTGGGAAGTGCTCCAGGCCGTGAACGGGATGTATGTCGATGGCTTCAAGCCGAAGAAAGTCGGGCTTTTCCCCGGCTGCACCTACTGCCATCCGCAAGTCGCGAGCGTCGGTCTCACCGAGCGCGCGGCCAAGGAAGCCGGGAAGAAATTCAAGGTCGGCAAGTTCCCCTTCATGGCCAGCGGCAAAGCGCGCGCGATCGGCGAG
>JANPIS010000070.1:0-18808 GCA_031425095.1 Chthoniobacteraceae bacterium | reverse complement strand
ACGCGCATCCCGCGTCGGCCCACGCCGGCCGTCACCCGCTCGAACACCAACTTCGGCCCGATCGCAATCTGGGTGAACAGCTCCATCATTCACAACCAGCTCGATGCCTTCTATTGGAACGGGACCGCCGATGTGAATACCAACGCCAATGGCCGGGAGAGCTGGACGCGAAATGCGCGCTTCGCGGAAGGGCTGACCTTCGATCCCGCCGGATCGCATCAGCCATTCACGGGCGAGAGCCACCATCACATCAACCCGCTGGCGCTGCGCTACGAACTCGGCGATCACGTGAACTACACCGCCGCGACGCACACCTACACCGAGGCCGCCACGCCGCCGCTCCACTCGCCGATTCTCGGGTGGTCGTTCGACGGCTACCCGATCTACGGGCCCTTCGGCTACGCGACCGCGAACGACGCCGGCAGCGGTGTGCGCCGCATCGTGAGCGGCTACGTGATGCGCGACGGCAGCTTCGGCACGACGAACCTCAATGCCACGGGACGCACGACTCTCCCGCAGTGGGCGCTCGATGCAGGCCACGCCACCACGCCGAATGGCCCCGGCGTGAACGCGAGCCAGCCGCTCGGATGGTATCTGCAAGACTTCGACCACCTCGCCGATCGCGGATTCGTCCAGGGAGTCACTTTCGACCTCGATCGCTACAACGGCCGCTGGTGCGTCACGCCGGAATTTCCCGCCGGCACCTACGCTTACTTCGTGACCATCTCCGCGGACAGCTCGCCCGCGTATCCCTACATCATCGGGCGGCAATACTACGGCGTGAAACAAGGCGGCAACTATGGCGCAGCCTCGACCGTCGGCTTCAGCGCTGTGGATTCGCCGAACATCACGACCTACCAAGGCGGCGAACTCGCCGCGCTCGCCGTGCAAGACCTGACGAAGAACGGCGGGCAGGTCACGCTCACGTGGTCCTCGGTGGAAGGCGGACGCTATACCATCGAGCAGAACCCCGACCTCACGAGCGGATGGACCAACGCCGCAACGAACATCCCCGGCGCGGCCTTCGTCACGCCGCGCACGCTCAGCGCGCCGGGCACCAAGGGCTTCTATAGGGTGCGGCGCGATTCCGTGGACACCTACGACACGATCGACACTCCATGAAGAGCCTCACTCTCCTATTCTGCTTCGCTGCCTTCGCGGCTCACGCCGATGACTGGTGGGCGTTTCAGCCGTTGAAAAAGGTCAGCGTGCCGCAGCCGAAGAACGCGGCGTGGGCGAAGACCGACATCGACCGCTTCATCCTCGCCGCGCTGGAGGCGAAAGGCCTTTCGCCGAATCCCGACGCGGACGCCGCGACGCTGCTGCGCCGCCTATCGTTTGATCTCACCGGCCTGCCGCCATCGTCCGAGAAACTCGAGGCATCGACCGTGGACGCGCTGCTCGCCTCGCCGCGGTTCGGTGAGCGCTGGGGCCGCCACTGGCTCGACGTGGCGCGCTACGCGGAGTCGAGCGGGCGCGATGAAAACGTGACCTTCCCGAATGCCTGGCGTTATCGCGATTACGTCATCGCGGCGTTCAATGCGGACAAGCCCTATGACCGATTCATCCAAGAACAAATCGCGGGCGATCTCCTGCCAGCGCGCGATTCGCGGGAGCGTGCGCAAAATCTCATCGCGACCGGCTTCCTCGCTGTCGGTACGAAGTCGCTCAACGAAACGAATCCGCGACAGTTCGCGGTGGACCTCGCGGACGAGCAGATTTCCGCCGTGGGCGAGGCCGTGCTTGGGATGACTTTCGGCTGCGCGCGCTGCCATGATCACAAGTTCGATCCCGTCTCGCAGCGCGACTACACGGCGCTCGCCGGCATCTTTCTCTCGACCGACACGCGCTACGGCACACCCGGCGGGGTGCAGGGGCGGAACCTCGGTGCGCTCCTCGAATTGCCCGCGGATATCGGCTTGGCGGTGGTCGCGAAGCCGATGGCGGTCGATGAGCGTCAGCGCAAGATGGCCCGCAACGAGGAACTACGCGGCGAACTCCGCCGCATTCTTGCCGACCGCGCGCCGGATAGTCCGAACCGCAACAGCAGCACGGGCGGGATGAGCGCGTTCGATGTCGTGCGCATCTTCACGCAGTCCGCGCAGCTCGACGCGGAGCTGGCGAACTTCGACGCCAACGGCCAGCCGAAGACGCTCGCGATGGGAGTGCTCGACAAACCGCTGACCGCGCCCACCCGCGGCCCGCGGCAGGGCCCGCCGAATCCCAGTCGCGGCCGCCGCACGAGCGGTTTCGAGATCATCGCCGCCGCGCCGCTTTTCTCCCGTGGAGACATCGGCAAGCAGGGCGACGCCGTGCCGCGCGCGCTGCCGGCCTTGCTCGGGCCGACGCCGGCGATTCCTGCCAAATCGAGCGGCCGGCTCGAACTCGCGCAGTGGCTCACCTCTCCGAAAAATCCGCTCGCGGCGCGCGTGATCGTGAACCGCGTGTGGCACTGGCTCTTCGGGCGCGGCTTGGCCGCGAGCGTGGATAACTTCGGCACGACCGGCGACGTGCCGACACATCCGGAGTTGCTCGATTACCTCGCGGCTAAGTTCATCGCTGACGGCTGGTCGGTGAAGAAGCTCATCCGGGAGATCGTGCTCAGCCGCACGTATCAGATCGCAGCCACAAATGACGCGGCCTCCCTCACCGCTGACCCGGATAACACGCTGCTCTGGCGTCACGCCTCGCGCCGACTCGACGCCGAGAGCATCCGCGACGCGATGTTGTCGGTGAGCGGCACACTCGATCTCACCCCGCCTGCGTCGCTCATCGCCCGCGCGGGTGACGGCCCGATCGGCGGGCCGCGCAACCGCGCGATCACCGAGGAGGAAGTCGCGAAAGCCGACTCCAACGCGCGTTCACTCTACCTGCCCATCGCGCGCAACGTGCCACCCGAGTTGCTCGCCGTCTTCGATTTCCCCGATGGCGCAACGGTGCGCGGCGCGCGCGAAGTGACTGGCGTGCCGACGCAATCGCTCTTCCTGATGAACAGCGACTTCGTCGAAAAGCAGTCGCGCCGCCTCGCCGAGCGCGTGCTCGCCGCGCACGCCGATTTCGACGGCCGCTTCGCGCTCGCTTGCCGCCTCGTCTTCAACCGCCCACTCGATGCCACCGAGCAGCAAGCTGCCCGTATGCTGCTCAGTCGCCTCCCCGGCGATGAGAAAGCCGCGTGGACCAGCCTCGCCCGCGGGCTCTTTTCCAGTCCCGCCTTCCGCTTTGTGAACTGAATGAAAACCACGCTCTGCAATCACAACACTCCGATCTTCACCCGCCGCGACGCGCTGCGGCTCTTGGGCGCCGGCTTTGGCTGGCTGGCGTTCAAAGGCGTGGCCGCGGAGAAGCGCACGCACCTCAAGCCGCGGGCGAAGCGGGTCATTTTCCTCGGCATGCGCGGCGCGCCATCGCACGTCGATACCTTCGACTACAAGCCGAAGCTCAACGCCGACAGCGGCAAGCCCGGACCGCGCCCAGGCACAAAGCTGCTCGGCTCGGCGTTCAGATTCGCGCAGCACGGGCAGAGCGGGCAGTGGATGTCCGAGCTGTTCCCGCGGCTCGCGGAGTGCGCGGACGATTTGTGCGTGATCCGCTCGATGCAGACTGATCTGCCCGCGCATCCGCAGGCGTTCATCAAGCTGCACACCGGCAAGTCGCAGTTCGTCCGGCCATCGCTTGGCGCGTGGACGCTCTACGGTCTCGGCTCGCTGAATGAAAACCTGCCGGGCTTTGTGAGCATCACGCCGCCGAGCGGTTTCGGTGGCGCGCAGAACTACGGCAGCTCCTTCCTCCCCGCGATCTACCAGGGCACGCGCATCGGCACCGATGGTCGGCCGATAGCCGGGGCCGAACTCGCGAACCTGCGCCCGAGACTCGCGCCGACGGCACAACGCGCCGAGCTGGATTTCACGCAGGCGCTCAATCGCGCGCAACTCGCCCGCACCGGTGCGAACGCGGAGGTCGATGGCGCCATCGAGTCGCTCGAACTCGCCTTCAAAATGCAGACCGAACTGCCCGGCGTGATGAGCCCCGATCGTGAGACCGAAGCGACGAAACAGCTCTACGGCATCGGCAACGAGACGACCGACGATTTCGGCCGCAAGTGCCTGCTCGCGCGGCAACTCGTCGAAGCCGGCGTGCGCTTCGTTGAAGTCACGCACGCCAACTGGGATCATCACTTCAACCTCAACGCCAACCTCCGCACCAGCGCCGCCGCGGTGGATCTCCCGCTGCATGGACTGCTCACCGACCTCGCCGCGCGCGGCCTTTTGCAAGACACGCTGGTCGTCTGGACCGGCGAGTTTGGCCGCACCCCGCACGCCGAGGGCACGGAGGGCCGCGACCACAATGTCGGCGCCTACTCGATGTGGATGGCCGGCAGCGGCGTGAAGCCCGGCTTCAGTTTCGGTGCGAGCGACGACTACGGCTACCAGGCCGTGGAAGGCAAAGTCCCCGTGGTCGATCTGCACGCCACGATGCTCCACCTCCTCGGCCTCGATCATGACGAGCTCACGTTTCGCCACGCCGGTCGTGACTTCCGCCTCACCGACACGAAAGGGCGAGTCGTCCGCGAGATCTGCACATCCTGAATCGTCGCGAGGCCGATCCGCACCTGATTCTGGCCGAGGTCGTAGATTTCCTGCTCGGAAAGGTTCGGGCTGGTGAGGCTGTTTTGCAGGATCGGGACGGTGATCGCGAGCTCGTGGACATAGACGATGCGCTGCTCGATCTCCTGGGCGCTCCGCCCGGCATACTGCCAGATGACGGAGACGACCGGGATATTGACCGACGGGAAGATATCCATGGGCGTGCGCAGCAGCACGAAAGGTGTGAGCAGCAGCTGCACGAGTGCGGCAGCGACTAAGGTATAGGGCCGGCGAAGCGCCAGGCGGACGATCCACATTGGATCGCCAATCTAAGGCGCCCGATGCGGCGGCGGAGAGCCCTGCTATTTCCTGTCCTTCGCGCTGCCGAAGAGACTTGCAGGGAGGAGCGCGTCGCCGCGGAGCATGCGTCCGTCATGCTTGCGGTGCAGGTCGTCCGCGGTCCACATCACGCGATCGGGGCCGGCGCTGCGGATGTCGAGGCGAGCGCGACTTTCAGCGTGGAAGAACAAGGGTGAGCCCCAGCGATCGACGATCTGGCCCTGCGCGTTGAAAGCGCGGGAATCGTCCGGCAAGGCCCGGAGTTGCCCGCGATTCTTTCCCCGCAACGCGGCGGCGATCTCCTCGTTCGCGCCTAGCGGGAGCGGATTCTCGCCTTTTAAGAGCAGCGCGAAGTTGTCCAATGTGCGCGCGATATCGCGCAGGTCGTCCTCGGGCAGGCGTGCAGGGTCGGCGTAGTCGGCGAGGATGCGCTCGGCGAATGGCCGCTCTACGGATTTGCCGGGAGGGGATGGAATATCGGCGGATCCGGCGTTTCGTGTGATGGCGTGGGTGGACGACGAAGAGAAGACCGCGGGGGAGCGGGGGGTGCGAAGCCGCAAGAGCGTGACGGCGACGAGCAAGACCGCGAGAACGGCGATGCACGCGTACGCCTTCCTCACGTCCACGTGCCCGGGCGCAGAAAGCCGAGCGGCAGCGTGCTGGAGTTCACGTTGTAGAAGTTCGCGATGTTCGGTAGCACGTAACTCATATTCGCAGGGCTGACGCCGAACCAGCGGAGTAACTCGGCGAAGAACTTATCTACCGCTGTGGTCGGGATGAGGCGGCCACCGTAGCCGACATCGTCGTCGCCTTCCAAAGTAAGATCGGGATAGGTGCCGATGATGCGGCCACCCTGGACCGGGCCGCCCATGACGAGCGCATTGCCGCCCCAGGCGTGATCGGTGCCGTTGCCATTGCTGCGCAGAGTGCGGGCGAAGTCGGAGCAGGTGAAGGTGATGACGTCGTTTTGCAGGCCGAGCGATTCGATCGCTTTTTGAAAGCCGGTCAGTGCGCCGTCGAGATACGCGAGCATCCCGGCCTGGGTATTGAGTAACTCGGCGTGGTGATCCCACCCTCCATAAGTCAGGAAGATCGTCTGGCGCCGCAGGCCGAGCTGCGGACGCAGCGCGATGATCTTGGCGATCGCGAGCAGGTCGTTGCCGACGTAGTTATTCGCGGGAAAGAATGGCTCGATCGCGGATGCGTCGAAGGTATTGAAGAGGGTTTGGAAGTATTCCTGCAGGTCGATGCTTGTTTTGGTGAGCTGGCCAAAGGATTCCTGCATCAGGTTGCCGTAGTGCTGTTCGATCAGGCTGCGATGCGCGGTGTTCTTGACCGTGAGTGGATTGGTCGCCGGCTGTCCGCCAGCGGGTTGGGTGAAAGTGAGCGCCCCGCCGGGAGTAACTACGAATTGCTGCGTGGTGTTGCCGACTTGGAAGAGATTGTTGCCGCTCAGCGAAATGCTCATCGCGGTCTGGTTCGTGTTGAAGGTGTCGTGCAGCACGTCGGCCGCGCGTCCGCCCCAGCCAGCGAGTTGCGAGAGGCCCTGCGGCACGGAGGTCTGCCACTGGTCGATCTGATCGCTGTGCGAAAAAAGGGCGCGCGGGAGCGGCACGGATTCGGCGAGGTATTGCGCCTTGTTCACGGGCTGGATGAGGGTGCCAACATTCGTGATCGCCGAGAGCCGGCGTTTGGCGGTGTCCCCACCGAGTCCATTGAAGAGCTCTTGAAATCCCGTGCAGCTCGGATGGATGGAGTAGAGCTGGCCGTCGCCGCCAGCGTCCTGGTTGAGCGCGCTGGGTGCGAGCTGAGCCTGGGACAGCGCAAGGTTACCCCGCGCCGCAGTGTAGATCGCATGCCTCGTGGCATCTCGGGGGATGAGCATGTTGAAGGAATCGTTGCCACCGTGGAGGAAGAGGCAGACGAGGGTCTTTCGGTCGGTCGGTGAACCTTGTGCGGCGGCGTGATTCGCGAGCTTGAGGTTGAGCAGCATGTTCAGCATGGAGACGGAGCTGAGCGCGGCACAACCGGCCTGGCCGAGGAACTGACGGCGGGAGGGAGGTGAGGTTTTCATCGGGGTTGGGTTCTATTTCAGCACGGCGCCTTCGGGTGCGACGGAGACCAGATACGCGGCGACTCGCACTCGCGCTTCGGGTTCCGCCGCGGGGATCGTATTCACGGCATTGAGCAGGATGGTGCGGGTGGCGGCGCTCATCTGGCCGGCGCAGAAGAGCGTATTCAGATGGTCGATAAGTAACTCGGGTGTCGCGGCAAGAGGGATGACCGAGCTCAGGTCGAGCGGGAAGCGGTAGGTATCGTAGAGCGAGAAACCTTCCTCGATCATGCTCCAGAGCTTGTTGGGGAAGGCGATCGCCGAGTAGCTGTCGGTGATCTGGAAGACGGGCGCGGCGAGATTGTTCTGCGTGAGCAGGCCGGGGGCGCGGTAGTCGGGGCGGTAGAAGTTGAAGACGCTCGGCGAATTCATCGGCATCTGGCGCGCATCGGCAAAGAAATCGCCCCAATCCCACCAGAGCAGAGTGGGCACATTCTTCATGCCGAAGGCGCGACCGAGCATCATCGCGCGGAGCACCGGTTCGCGCAGTTTTCCAAAGCCGGGATTGTTCGCCGGGTAGCGCGGGTCGCGGGCTTCTTCGTCGAGGAGGATGGCGCGCGTGACGGCGCCGAGGTCACCGCGGACGCCGCTGCCGTTGTCCGCAAAGGCGTTGCCGACGCGCTGCACGTAGGCGGGCGAAGGATTATCGGTGACGAGGAACTGGATGAGCTGCCGGCCGATGAAGGGGCCGGTATTGGCGTGGTCGAAGAGGTGGCGCAGCGTGTCGGCGATGTCGCGCACCCCATTCTCCTGGCTTGGCGCGCGTTGCGGGATCACGGCCCCGCCGGGGAGGATCTTCTCGCCGAAGTCGTGACGGTCGGCGTTCATCGTCATCGGGGTGGCGTAGTCCTGCGGGCTGTAGCCACCGTCGCCCCAGTTTTTCCCACCATACCAGAGCCCGGTGAAGACGCGGGCCACCTGGGTGATGTCCACATTGTTGTAGCTCGGAATGTTCTGACCGGAGCCGTTGACCTTGCGCGTGCCGTCGGGGTTCAGTTGCCAGAGGCCGATGGTGAAAAGCTGCATGACTTCGCGTCCGTAGTTCTCGTCAGGGAAGCGATTGATGGTCGGATCGGCTTTCTGATTTCCCACGCTGCTGAGATAGCGACCCATGCACGGATGGAGGGTAACTTCGGTGAGGATATCGCGGTAGTTCCCGAAGGCATGGCGCACGAAGATATCGTAGTAGTCAGCCATCCCGAGCGCCTGGTTCTCGAGGTTTGCGTCGCGCAGTGAAGTCACGAGGATCTGGCTGAGCGCGTAGGCAACGCGCTGGCGGAGCTGGTCCTCTCCCTGGACCGCCGCGCGTGCGAAAGCCGTGGTCAGGTTATTCCCGAGGAGGAACTGATCCATCGCGCTGTAGTTGTAAGTCAGGTCGGCGCGCTGGCCGGCGAAGTCGGCATATATGCCGCGGATGTAAGTCGAGTGAAGCGTCGCTGGCTTCGCGAGCTGCTCGGTGATCCACGCGGCGAAGCCAAGTTGCTGCACACGATCGAGATCCGCTGGCGTCGGGCCGAAGGTCGCTTGCGAGAGGAAGCGCGAAGCCTGGACGCGTGACACTGTGCTCCCGCCGCCGCCGCCGGGGAAGCCGCCCGAAACACTCGCACCCTGCATGCGCTCGAGCAGCGCGGCGTAGTCGCCACTGATCGTGGTGTCAGGTGATCCGTCGTTATTTGTGTCCATCGGCGCGGCGGAGCGCAGGCTGTGGGCGGCAGTGCTGCTCGAGCCTAGGACGTTTGCCTCCGTCCAGTCGCTCACGCCGTCGAGATCGGTGTCGAGATTGCCGACGCCGGGTCGGAAGAACCGATTCGGCCCGGCGAGGGTGAAGTTCTGCTGGAACTCATTGCCGACGGCCACCGGCGCGCCCGCCGCTGTGGTCCAGGTGAGAAGATTCGGGCTCTGGGTGACTTCGTGCCGCTTGTTTGTCAGGCGCGGCCAGCGGAGCACGAGGTTATTGCCGGACTTCACGGCGCTCGACCAGAGGTGCGAGTTGGCATCGAGTGCGTTGGTGCCGGCGAGGGCTTCATTGGCATTACTGTAGCCGTCGCCATCGCTGTCGGAGTTTGGGGTGAGCGAGAAGTTGCCGACCCACTGCTCCCACGCATCGGGCAGACCGTTGCCGTTGAGATCTTCGCCACTGACCCCGGCGGGCAAGCCATTGGAATAGGCAGGCCGGCTCGTCGCGAGCAGCGGGTCGCTGCCCGCATTGAGTTCCGCGCCGTCGCGCACGTTGTCGCCGTCCGTGTCGGCGATGCGCGGATCCGTACCGGCGAGATACTCGCGCAGATTCGTCGCACCATCGGTATCCGCATCGAGCGCGGCGTCGGCGGCGCTGTTCTTGTTGAAGCTGCGCGCATCTTCCCACACGTCGGGCATCCCGTCTTCGTCGGTGTCCTTGTAAGCCGCGAAGGCGGGCGTGTTTTCGAGCGGTGTCGTCTGGAGGTAGGCCTCGACGCCGGCGTGTTCCCAGAAGTTCAGCCGGTTCTGAGCGCCCGCGTCGTTTTCCCAGATCGCAGTGTTGTCATAGACGTTCGCGGCGAGCGTGCAGTTCGTGTAGGACGTGGTCGCGACGACTTGGTTCGTGTCGAGATTGCGCAGCTCGAAGGTCATCGCCCACGCATTCTGTGCGCCGGTGCTGGAGCCCGAGACGCGGAAGCGCAGCCGGTCCGAGATATCCACGCGCCCGTGGCCGCTGAAGCCCATCGCGGCGCGTTTGTCCACCGGCGGTGTATCCCAATCGCTCTCCCAGATGTCCCAGTCGGGCTGGCCCGAGTAGCTAAAAGCGGACTCGCGATTGCTGTAGAAGAAATGCGTGAGCCTTCCGTCCTTGAACCGCACGCCGACCTTCAGCGCATTGCCGTAGCCGGTGCCCAGATTGTTGATCGACGCCGTAAAGAGGTAGTCTTCCGACCACGTGCTGTTCGCCGCGTGGCCGCGGCCGTGATCCCACACGAGCTGCAGATTCGTGATCTCCCAGACGAAGCTGCGCGGCGAAGTGGTGATGACGGGCATGGAGGCGTTGGAGGCGGTGGTATTGACGGGGTCGGTGCCGCTCGCGAGTTCCTCGGCATCGCTGCGGCCGTCGCCATCGGTATCGGCGAGATTCGGGTTCGTCGCGGCGGGGAGGGCGTTGACCTCGCGACCGTCGTTGAGGCCGTCCGCGTCGGTGTCGGCGAGGAGCGGATTCGAGCCGGTATTCGTCGCGCTCGCCCAGGTGCCGGTGCCCGTCTCGACGTTGTCGGTGAGGCCGTCGCTGTCGGTGTCGGTGAGCGTGGGATTGGTCTTGCGGGCAAACTCGACGGTGTTCGTGAGCCCGTCGCCGTCGGTGTCGAGCGCGGCGTCGCCGGCAAAGTTCGGTCGCAGCTTGTGCGTGAATTCCCACCAGTCCGGCAGCCCGTCGGCGTCCGCGTCGGCAGTCGAATGCACGATCTGGATGGCGTGCAGGCCGACGTAGTCGTCACCGACGCGGAAGACCTTCACGTTGCAGGTGGGTCCTGTGACATTGCGAAAGCGGATCACATTCCCCTGCCAGGGTCGCGCGGCGGTGGAGCCGATGGGTTCGAGAAACTGCGTCTCCGGTCGTGCCGAACCCGCACGGAAGTAGCGGTCGCTGGAGGTCTGGTCGTTCAGCCGCACGTAGCCGCGGGGGCCGGAGTAACTCGAGCCGACATAGACGAGCACGTCGTACGTGGGAAAGGCAGCTGCCGGGATGCCGGAGAGGGTGAGGTCCACCGGAGCGGTGCCGTAAATGCTCAGGTAGCTATTGAGGAGCTTCTGATTTGGGCCGCCGCCATTGCCGCTGAGATTCAAGTTGTCCGAGCTCCACGTCGCGGTCACTCCGGACGCGACGCCGGCACTATTCACCAGCACGCCTGGAGTCGGCGTGGCCACATCGGTGGTGGCTCCGGTGGGCGAACCGTACGTGGCCAGCGGGCGGGTGCTGTTCCAGTTCATCTGCGGCACCAGGCCGGTCACCTCCCGCGTCGAGAGGGCGTCACCCGGTGCGAGGTCGCAGACGAACTTCAGGCCAAGCGCGTGGGGAAATGCTGGCGGGATGCTGTTGGTGCTGGCGTGCAGGTAGCCGGTGCGCACTTCCCAGGCGTCCGGTGCGCCGTCGCCATCGGTGTCCACGAGCAATGGGTTCGCCGGCGGCACGAGGGCGACTTCCGCTCCGTCGAGGAGCGAGTCGCCATCGGTGTCGGCGACGAGCGGATTGGTGCCCGTGTTCGTCGGGCTGACGTAGGTGCCGGTATTCGTCTCGACGCCATCTTTCAGCCCGTCGCCATCGGTATCGGCGAGGCGGGGATTAGTGCCGCGGGCAAATTCCTGGGTGTTCGTCGAGCCGTCGGCATCGGAGTCGGCTGCCGCGTCGGCGCCGTTCGTGTCGCTCAGGCCGCTGTCGAGTTCCCACCACTGCGGCAGGCCGTCGCCGTCGGTGTCGGTGAGCGCGGTCGGGTCCACTTCGAGGGTTACATAGTCGAATTGAATCCACGCATTCGGCGAACCGCCCGTGCGCGAGATCTCGATGCGATTCGCGCCGGTGACGGCGGCGCCCTGCGCCGAGCTTGCGAGCACCGTCATCACGTAGTCTTGCGTAAACGTGCGCGTCGCCAGCGTCTGCCCGTTCATCTTCACGACGAGGTTGTGCGAGCCGAAGCCCGAGACGCTCCCAGAGCCAGCCCAGAGCATCCGAAACGTGATGCGGAAACGTGACGTCGCAGAGGCTTGCGACGCGGTGAGATTGAAGTGGATGCGGTTGTTCGGATCGCCGCTCGTCACCGCCCGCTCGAAGTTACTCAGCGTCTCTGACGTGGCGCGGAAGCCGATCGGAGCCGCGTAGGTCCCGGCGAGATAGTAATCGTCATCTTTGATCAGTGCGCTGCCGGGGAGGCTATTCGAGGAGCCGCTCTCCCCGTCGAACTCATTGGGTGTTCCGTCTTCCACGCCGACGATCCAGAGCGTCGAGAAGCCGGCGTGAGCCGGCGGGACAGTGGAGAAAAGCGCGCAAATTCCGAGGGCGCAGGCAGCGAGAGAGCGGGAGATTTTCATAGCGCAGGACAAGGTGGGGGTTGAACTGACTGCGGCAGACGCGGCGCGATTGGCGGGCGTCGTTCTGTAGGATGGTTGCGTTCAGACTTGAGCGCCAGATTCTGACAGTCAAGCATTGATAAAAACATTTTTATCCGGGCGGGTCTGAAGCGTTCTTTAGGCGCCGGAGCGTGCGCTTCTCTCACCGCTCCTCCGGCTCTGGCGCTCCCCGCCACCACTTGCCGAGCTGCGGCGGGCGGAACTCCGCCATGCTCGCCAGCAGCGCGCCGGGATCCTCGGCGACGAGCAGACAGTCGAAGTGTTCGCGGCGGAGGAAGCGCTCAGCCGTGAGGTGCTCGAGGAATTCGAGCAGGCGATCGTAGAAACCCGCGACGTTCAACACTCCGACGGGCTTTGCGTGGAAGCCGAGTTGCAGCCACGTGAACGTCTCGAACAACTCCTCCAGTGTGCCGATGCCGCCGGCGAGCGTGATGAAGCCGTCGGAAAGGTCCGCCATGAGCTGCTTGCGCTCGTGCATCGAGCCGACCACGCGCAGCTCCGTACAGCCGCCATGCCCGAGCTCCTTCTCCTGCAAGCTGCGCGGGATCACGCCGATCACTTCCCCGCCCGCCCCGAGTGCGGCGTCCGCGAGCAGCCCCATCAGGCCCACGTTTCCCCCACCGTACACGACTCCGACGCCGGCCTGCGCCAGATGCGCGCCCAGCGCCTGCGCCACCGCCGCGTGCTCCGGCGACGCGCCCACATTCGACCCGCAATACACGCAGATCCGCCGCAGTCGCGTCACCGGCCCTGGTCCAGTTTGAAGTTCACGCGGATGTCATAGTATTCGCCGTTGCCGAGGCCCTTCGGTACCGGGTCGATTTGCGTCACCTTATTGGCCGCCGTCAGCACCGATTCGTCCATCATCGGGCTCCCGGAGCTGTTCGCGATCTCGCGGGCGAGGATGCTGCCATCCTTGCCGATGCGGAGCTTGAGCGTCGTCACAAATTGCGTGCCTTCGCGGACGATCGAGGCGGGCTGCTCCCAGCGCGCATTGAAGCGGTCGTGAATCATTTCGTGATACCAACTGAAATCGTTCTCGCGATCGCCGCCGCCTTCCCGGCCGCTGCCCTTCCCACTCCCGACACCGGTGCCGACGCCGGTCGATTTCGGACCCGTGCCGCTGCCAGAAGTCTTCGCGCTGGCCAGAGCGCCAGAGCCCGGTCCGGGGCTGCTCTTGGGTTTCGGGGAAGCGCCCTCCTTGGCGGTGGTCGAGCCCTTCGGTGAGGATTTCGCGGTACTTTTCGGGGAAGATTTCGCCGCCGGTTTCGCGGTCGCCTTTGCGATCGGTTTGGCCGTCGCTTTCGGCGACGGCTTGGGCGTGGTCGGTCTGGCGGTTGGCTTGGGAGTGGAAGGTTTTGGGGTTGCGGGCCTCGGGGTGGCTGGCTTGGGCGTCGCGGGTTTTGGGGTCGGCGTGGGCGTGGGCTTTGGCACTTCGAGATCACCGGATTCCGGTCTCTCGGGTGGTGGCGGCGGGATGGACTCGATGGTCTCTGTCGGGATCGGTTTCTGCGGCTCGGGTTCCGGTTCCGGTTCGGGAATCGTCGGGGCCGGCGGTAGCGGTGGATCCACCGCCGTCTCTCCCGCCTCTCCTCCACCCTGCGAACCCCCGTCGAGCCAGATCACCTCTTCCGTCTTCGGCGGCGGGCTCCGGAAGACTCCACCAAGGTACAGCGCCGCCACCAGCGCGACGTGCACGAGCGTGACGACGATCAGGTTGCGCCGGAACTTGGTGCCTTCGGGCATGCGCGAGTTTAGTCGGAGCGGAGCGGTTCGCGCTTCAAAATTATCTCCGCGACCACGCGAATTCTCCCGGTGCTCCGTGCATCACTGCTCCGGATTTGTGACCACGCCGACCTTCGTGATCTTCGCCGCCTTCACCACATCGAGGAGATCGACCAGCTTCTGCACCGGCAACTCGCGGTGCGAGCGGACCACGATCGCGAGATCCGGCTTCTCTTCCTGCAAGGCCGCCAGCGCACCGCCGAGAGCGTCTGCGGCGATCGGTTGCCCGTTGAGTTTGATCTGCTCGTCGCGGTCGATGGAGATGGTCTGCACCTTGCCCGGGTCCACCGGCTGATCCGGCGCGCCGCTTTTCGGGAGCTGCAGGTCCATTGAATTGTCCATCAGCGGTGTCGTGATCATGAAGATGATCAGCAACACGAACGCGAGATCGAGCAGCGGCGTGATGTTCAGCTCGCTGACCGTCGAAAGCCCTTGGCGACCGGAGTAGCGCTTCACTTCCCTGCCCTCCGCCCGCCGTGGTCCACATACTTGTGCTCCAGCGCGCTCGCGAGCTCGGCGCCAAAATTGTCCAGCTCCACGATCATCCCGCGGATCGTCGTCACAAGGTAGTTGTAGCCAAACATCGCGGGGATCGCGACGAGCAGACCGGTGACGGTGGTGATGAGCGCCGCGCTCACGCCCGGCGCCATCGCCGCGAGATTCGCCGAGCCAGCCTTGGCCACGTCGCTGAAGGTATCCATCACACCCCAGACCGTGCCGAGCAGCCCGAGGAACGGCGCGCCGCTGACGGCCGTCGCGAGCACGATCATCTGCGACTCGAGCGCGAGCGCGGTCTCGCCCACTGCGCGCTCCATCGCCGTCGTCACCATGCGCATCTGCGCCGGTGAGATGAGCGGCGCGCTGTCGAGCCGGCCGCGGAAGGTTTCATCCACATCTGCCGAGCCGAGGAGCTGGAAAGCGAGCTCCTTGCACCCTGCCTTATAGACGGTGAAAACCGGTGCGCCTTCGTAGCGGATGCGATCCGCAAAGATCCGCAGCGGCTGACGGTCCGTGCGGAAGAGTTCCAGGAACTGCTCGCGGCGGACCTGGGCGCGGCGGATCTGGCGCCATTTCGTGAACATCACCGTCCACGAAAAGACCGAAGCCGCGAAGAGCGCCAGGAGCACGACCTTGCCGGGCATGGTCGAATTCTCGAGCGCGAAGATCAATCCGCCCGCAGAGCCTTCTGCGAGCATGGTGTAGGGAAAAAGCATTGCCGCCATCGGAAGGCGGTTGCTCTAGTGCATTGTCCCGGGCGATTCAAAGCAAAGCTGTGCCACCACTTCGACTCTTCGCCCTCACCGCGCTCCTGCTCGTGCCTCCCGCGGCCCGCGCGGTGGAAAATAAGTACGATGTGCTCGCGAAGCTCCTGATGCCGTTCGCGAGCCTTCTCTCCGAAAACTCGCGCAACGCCCAGCGCGCCGTGCGGCTCACCGCGCAACTCGAGACGATGACCAATCTTCCGCCCGCGCTCGCTGGAGCACGGGCCGAGCTCGCGCTCGAATATCCCGACAAACTCCGCCTGCGCGGTCCGGTCCTCGGCGAGACGCTCACGATCTGCCGCGACGGCCAGAAGCTCTGGGTCTCGCCGGGCAGCAAAGCCGCGGCGCTGCTCCAGCTCGCGGCCGCCGACAAGCGCCTGCCGCCCGCCGATCCCAAGGCGCGCCTCGCTCCGTTCCGGCTGCCGGTGCCGGAGAAGCAGCTCGTCTTTCTCCCCGCGCTCTTCCGCGTCGAGGACGGCGGCCGCGACTTGGTCGGCGACCGCGAGTGCCGCGTGCTCGGCCTGCAACTCGCGCCCGAGCTCGAGCAATCCCTGAAAGCCGGCGGCTGGAGCGGCCGCGTCTGGGTCGGAGAAAAAGGCGCGCCGCTGCGGCTGATCGTCGAGCAGCCCGGCTGGGAGATCGCAGTGCGCTTCGAGCGTGTGGAATTCTCCAAGTCCCTCCCGCCCTCGACCTGGCAGCCCGACGCCGCGGAATCCGCCGATGTGCTGAAACTCACGCCGGCACAGTATCAGCAGCTCCTGTCCGTGCTCCTGCCGTAGTGCAGAGCGTCGTTTCTACCGCCGCTTTGTCCGGTAGTCGCTCGGCCGCCAGCCCACCCACTTCTTGAAGGTCGTCGAGAAGACGAAAGCATTCTCGTAGCCGACCGCACGTGCGATCGTCTCGATCTTGTCCTCCGTGCTCGCGAGGAGCTGCGCGGCGAGCTGCATCCGGAGGAAGATGACGTGGTGCATCGGTGACCGCCCGAGTTCGCGACGGCACAGACGGCGCAGATGCTCGGTGCTGAGGTGGCACTTCTGCGCGAGGCGATCGAGCGACCACGGTTCGCCGAGCCGCGTGGCCACATATTCCCAAAGGTGCCCGAGCCGATCATCCGTCTGCCAGGGCTGCGCGAAACGGCGCACGTAGAGGTGGATGAGCTCCACCCAGCGGCTCACGGCCATAGGCGCCGTCTGGCTCTGCATCTCGTGATACAACCCGAGCACCGCATGATGCAGCGGCTCTGGATCGAACTTTGCCAGCGCCGGTGAAGACGCCGAAATGATCGGTCGCTGCTCCGGCGGCTGCTGATAACGCACCCAGGAAAACTGCCACCGCGCCCCCGGCACCGCGCGAAAGGCGAGCTGCGCATGCGGCGGCGCGAGACACGCCCACCCTTCCCGACACTGCTGCCAGCGCCCATCGAGCAGGATCTCCCCGCGTCCCGCAAAGCACGAGAGCAGGTAAGTCCCGCTCAGATCCATCCGCACCATCTCATAGGGCGCCGCCGCATCCGCCACCCCGACGTGTGCGATGTGTTGCCCCGCGAGCGGCGGACACTCCTGCGCCCGGACCTTCACCTCCCGCGTCTCCGGACCGACAATGTGCGTCTCGGAAAGAGGTGCGGATTTTTTGGACATCGGAGTGGGCGATGAAACTGCGCTCCGCCCTAAAGGCACGTCAACCGCACAGCGTGACCGTGTGCTTCCGCGATAGCTCTTCGTGCGTATTTCAGGATGTCTTCCGGCCAAGGGTCGGGCAATGCTCGCGGTTGTCTGGCCGCGCCCCGCGCCACCATCTGCACCCTCCACCGCCATCGTCATGAAACGCCTCTTCGTTTTCGTCTCCCTCTTCGCCTTCGTCCTCTCCGGCCACGCCGAGCCGCTCCGGGTATTCATCCGCGGCGGGGAAAAGAATCGCGGTCAGGAAGTGCATGCGCACCCACGCTTCCTCGCCGAGTGGAAGACGCTGCTCGCGGAGCGCGGGATGAAAGTGGAGGGCACGACGGAGTGGCCGACCGCCGAGCAGCTCGCGCAGACGGATGTGATCGTCGCCTACGCGCAGGATGGCGGCGATGCGACCCCAGAGCAGGAGAAGCTCATCACGGAATTCACGAAGCGCGGGGGCGGGCTCGTGATTATCCACACGGCGGCGGTGTCGTTCACGAATCCGGCGTGGTGGCGCGACACCATCGGCGGCGCTTGGGTGCCGAAGCAGACGAAGTGGAAGGAAGGCCCGATGGACCTCTACTACACGGAGAATCAACGCCTGGATGGCGGACACCCGATCACCAAGGGCGCGTCGAACTTCCATCTCGACGACGAGATCTACTACGACATGGACCTGAAGCCCGAGGCGCGGGTGCTCGCCGCCAGCTACACGCCGAATGTGAAGCAGGGGAAGAAGCCCGCCGCCGGCAACCCGGCGCACATCTACGACATCCAGCCGCAGATGTGGGCTTACGAAAAGGACGGCTACCGCGCCTTCGTCACCATCCCCGGGCATCAGTTCAAGACCTTCGGTCTGCCGCAATATCGCGCCATTCTCCTGCGCGGCATCGCGTGGGCGGGGAAGCGCACGAACCTCGATGAGTTTGTGAAGAAGGATGAACTCGAAGCGCTCACGTATCCGGCGGGCGGGCCGCAGAAGCCGGAGGTCACGCTGAAGAATCTCGAAGTGCATCCCGACTTCACCATGCAGCTCGTGGCCGCGGAACCGTTGATCAATAAGCCGATGAATTTCGACTGGGATCCCGCGGGCCGGCTCTGGGTCGCGGAGACGCCGGAGTATCCGAACGGCCGGCGCGGCATGCGGCCCGATTACCGGGGCAAGGAGTGGAAAGATCACGGCGGCATCGACCCCACGCCCGGCGAGCAGAAGCGCAAAGGACAGGACAAGATCAGCATCCTCACCGACACCGATGGCGACGGCGTCATGGACAAAAAGGACGTCTTTTACGAGGGGCTCGATCTCGTCACCGGCTTCGTCTTTCACCAGGACGGCGTGATCGCCACGCAGGCGCCGGACATCCTTTTCATCCGCGACACCGACGGCGACGGCAAAGCCGACAACGTCGAGAAGCTCTACACCGGCCTCGGCGTCAAGGACACGCACGCCGTCATCAACAATCCGCGCTGGGGCTGGGATGGCTGGATCTACGCCACGCACGGCTACAGCGCGTCGAGCGACGTGAAGAATGTGAAGGGTGAGACGCAAGGCACGATCGGCAGCGGCGTGGTGCGCTTCCGGCCCGATGGGTCGAAGATCGAGCAGTACTCCTCGAAGGGCGGCAACACTTGGGGCCTCACCATCACCGCCGACAATCGCGTGATGTGGACGCAGCCGACGAGCGGTCAGTTGCTGATGCAGACGGTGCTGCCCGAGTATGCGCTCGCGCGCGGCAAGATCGGTAACACCACGAGCTACAATGTCGTCGAGCCCTCGGGGAAGAGTTTCCCCGCGATGAGCTGGGAGCAACTCGCGTATGTGCAAATCGACTGGGTCGGCTCCTTCACCGCGGCGGCAGGTTGCGTGATCTACGACGGCGGAACCTGGCCCGCGGAATACAACGGCGACTACTTCACCACCGAGCCGACGATCAACGTGATCCATCACACGCGCCTCACGCCCGAGGGATCGAG
>JANPIS010000069.1:0-20900 GCA_031425095.1 Chthoniobacteraceae bacterium | reverse complement strand
GATGCTGCGCGTGTGCGGGCCGGGGCATGTTGAGGACCGGAGCGTGTCGTCGGGGTGCAATCCGTATCTGGTCTTCGCGGCGTATCTCGCGGCGGTCCTGGATGGCATCGAGAAGGAACTGAATCCCGGCGAGCCGAACCTCGGCAATCTTTACAGCCTGACGCGCGAGGAGATTTACAAAAGGAATCTCAGCACGCTGCCGCAGTCGCTGAAGGAAGCACTCGCGGCGCTGGAGCAGGATCATGTCATCCTCAACGCGCTCGGGCCGATCCAAGGCGAGTTCCTCAAGCTGAAGTGGCAGGAGTGGAATGAATATCACCGGCAGATTTCGCGCTGGGAGACGAACCACTATCTCACGATGTTTTGACGGTGAGAACTGAAACACCGAGACACGGAGGACACGGAGTTCGGAGGAGAAGAAGTTTTTGGAACACTGGGGGCCGCTTCTTCTCTTCTCTGTGCTCTCTGAGTCTCTGTGGTGAAATCTTCCACGCCTGATGTCCCACGACGTCATCGTCCTCGGAGTTGGCGGATGGGGAAGCTCAACGCTGTATCACCTCGCACGACGTGGACTCAAGGTCGCGGGAGTAGAGCAGTTTGCGGTCGGCCACGATCGCGGGAGTTCGCATGGCGAGAGCCGGATCATACGCATGGCTTACTTCATGGACCTGGCCTACGTGCCGGTGCTTCGGCGGGCTTACGAATTGTGGAGAGAACTTGAAGCAGAGGCGAACCAATCGCTGATGACATTGCCCGGGCTGCTCTGCCTCGGCGAACCGGACGGACCGTTCATCCGCGGCCTCGAGAACTGCTACGTGACACACGATCTGCCGCACGAGCGGTGGACAGTGTCGGAAGCTCGATCACGATTTCCGCAGTTTCATCCGCCGGAGGACGCAACGTGTTATTGGGATCCGCTGGGTGGATATGTCGATGCCGACCGCTGCGTGGCAGCGCACGCTCGGCTGGCGCAGAATCATGGCGCGACGCTGGTCACCGGCGAGCGGGTGCTCGGATATGAGTGCGATAGTGATGGGGTGGTCGTGAGGACCGAACGGCAGGAGTTGCGTGCGGCGCGGCTGGTGATTGCTGCGGGGGCCTTCACTGCACATTTCGCCAGTGATCTCGGCGGGCTCGTGACGCCGATGCGCAAGGCGCTCTTTTGGTATCGGCTACATGATCCGGCGGCGTTTGCGTCGGGGCCTTTTCCCGCATGGATCGCAAAGTTTGGCGGGCTGAATTACTACGGCTTCCCCAGCCTCGACGGCGCGACGATCAAGGCGGCGGAAGATACCGGCGGGCAGGCGCTCCCGACCGCGGACGACGTCCCGCGCATGTTCCGCGAAGACGACGAGGCAAACCTCCGCCCGTTCCTCGATCGCCTCTTTCCCGGCGCACTGGGCGCACGCGCGGCCACGAAAACGTGCCTTTACGAAAACTCCGCCGACCGCAACTTCATCCTCGATCAGCATCCTGAGCATCCGCAGGTCATCTTTGCATGCGGCGGCTCCGGGCACGGCTTCAAGTTCTCGAGCGTCGCAGGAGAGATCGCCGCGGACCTTGCAACGACCGGAACGAGCGCAATCCGGCCGGACATATTCCGACTTCAGCATGGGCGATAACTCCGCGCGCATGATTGATGGCGCCGACGGCGTAGTATGATCTTCCTATTGTCGGCGCCGAGCCGGGTCTGAGAGTTTTCCAACTATGGAAAATCTATCTGCGATCAAAGCCGAATGGGCGGGCAAAGGGGTTCGTTATTGTGTGGGTGCCTATGTGGACATTCACGGCGTGCCGAAGGGCAAGGTCGTCCCGATCGCACACTTCGAGGATTTTGCGGAAGGATCGGAACTTTACACCGGCTATGCGCTGGATGGACTCGGACAGGGACCGAACGACGACGAGATCGCTTCGCTGCCCGACCTTGCGCGCGGCATTCAGCTCCCGTGGCGGAAAGACGTGGCCTGGTTTCCCGCGGACAACACCTTTCACGGTGAACCGTATCCGCTGAATACCCGCGTGCTCTTGAAGCGGCTGCTGGCCGAAGCGGAAGCACTTGGCTGGCGGTTTAATCTTGGGATCGAGTGCGAGGTCTATTTTCTCCGCTATTCGGCGGAGCGTGGCTTTGAGGTGCCGAATGATGACGACAATCTCGCGAAGGCGGCTTACGACACGAAACGCTTCTTCGACAGCATCGATCTGCTCGACAAGGTGTCCTCCGCGATCAATGAACTCGGCTGGGATTTGTATTCGCTCGATCACGAAGACGGCCACGGACAGTTCGAGTTCGACTTCGGTTACGCCGATGCGCTGACGATGTGCGACCGCTACGTTTTCTTTCGCTACATGGCGAAAGCAATCGCGGCGAAATACGGGCTGGTGGCCACGTTCATGCCGAAGCCTTTCGCCGACAAAACAGGCAACGGTGCGCACTTCAACATGTCCTTTGCGAGCCTCGCGACCGGTGAGAATTTGTTCAAACGTGCAAAGAGCGAGGACCCGCACGGGCTGCGGCTTTCGGAGCTCGGGTATCATTTTACCGGCGGCTTGCTGCGTCACGGGAGGGCGCTGTGCGCGACTTTTGCGCCAACGGTCAATAGCTACAAACGCCTCATTCGCCGTGGCCTCATGGGTTACTACTCGTGGGCGCCGGTCTTTAACACCTACGGCAAAAACAATCGCACCAACTCGATCCGCATCCCGATGGCGGGCGGTCGCGTCGAGTCGCGCAATGCGGACTCGAGTTGCAACCCGTATCTTGCCGCCGCGCTGGCGCTCGCTGCGGGGCTGGAAGGTATTCGCGACAAGGTCGATCCCGGCGCGCCGAAGGTGGAGAACATGTATGAGTATTCCGATGCGGAACTCGCCGAGCGCGGCATCCAGCGGCTGCCGCAGACGCTGGGGGAAGCGGTGCAGGCCTTCGCGAGTGATCCCTTCATTGAGCAAGTGCTCGGCGCGGAGTTGCGCCAGGAATTCATCACTTACAAGCAGGCCGAGTGGGACGAGTATCACCAGACGGTCAGCGACTGGGAGTTGAAGCGCTACGCCCGCCTCTTTTAATTCATGGGGAGTCATTATCCATGGTCGGAATTGCTGCCGGGAAAGCCGGTGCGACTGGAGAATCTTTCCTGGACGCAGATTCGTGAGCTGCAAAGCGCGGGCGCGGATCTGCTGCTCCTGCCGATCGGCGCGACCGAGCAGCACGGGCCGCATCTTCCGATCAATACAGACACCGTAATCGCTACCGCGACCTGCGACTACGCCTCGGCCCGCACGGGTGTGCCGGTCTTGCCGGCAATCAATTACTCCGTCTCGATCGGGCACACGGAGAAATGGCCAGGCACCTTTTCCCTCTTTCACGAGACCTTCATCCACACGCTGCGCGAGTTGGCCGCGTGGGCGGCGGCGACGGGTTGGAAGCGGCTGATCTTCGTCAACTCACACTTCGGCAACGACGCCTCGCTCCGCGTCGCGGTGGACCGCCTCCGTTTCGATTTTGTGGGCCGGTTGCAGATCGCGACGCGCAATACCTTCAACCTCACGCCAGCGATCTGGGAGTATTTTATTAGCGACGCGGCTGATCTTCATGCGAACAAGGCCGAGACCGACCTCATGCTCTGCCTCGCTCCTGGGGATGTGCGCATGGCGGAGGCGGTCGATGATCCAGACCGCACGGAGGACTCGGTCTTCAACTACCTGGTGGCCAACACGAGCACCAACGGCGTGACTGGCTCACCGAGTGAGGGCACCGAGGCGCGCGGTCGCACGCTTTTCGCCGAGATGGGCGAAGCGCTCGCAACCATCGTCCAAAAAGCGCAGGTCGATGAACCGCCGCTCCCGTGGCAGCGCGGGTATTCGCATTTCCCGTGATCGCACGGGCCGTCGCCGAGGTCTGCGAAACGCCGCCTTGAGACTTCCTCCGTGGCGTGACAGCCTCCGCAACGTGTCAGTCAACGCCATCAGCGCGATCTCGCTAACCTGCCGATGACCGGCGTCGACGGCAACGCGGAGTAAACATTCTATGCCCAGTGTCACGCCTCCGAAACTCACGCCCTCTCGCCAAAAATACGCCTCGCCTCCGCCTCAGGAAGAAGCGCGGCGACTGGTGGTGCAAATGTCGCGCGCTATTGAGGCGATGCTGGCCATGGGGATCGGGAGTCGCGAGGCTTATTCTGAGTTGCAACGTGAGGCGCTCGTCGCGAATCCCAATTTTCTTGGCGTCTGGGTGGTGTGGGAGCGCAACTCGCTCGCCGGTCCCGATGCGTGTTTCCGCAATGCTCCGGGTCACGACACCACCGGTCGATTCGTCCCTTACTGGAATCGAGTCGGCGCGGACCTGCGGCTCGATCTTGTCACCGGTTACGAGCGACCTGGTGAAGGTGACTGGTATTGGGTGCCCAAACAGCAGCGCCAGCTCTGCTCCGCGGAGCCTTATCTCTATCCCGTGCGCGGCCAGTTGCGCTGGATCGCCAGTGAGCTCGCTCCCTTGGCTGTTCAGGGTCGCTGTGTGGGTGTGATCGGTATCGACTGGGCCATGGAAAAGCCGGTTGTCGTCCAGCCTCAGCGGAAGCCAGCGTTGCCGATCGTCCATGTCCTCGGCAGCGGATTGGCCGCGGAAAGACTCAGCTCGCTCACCACCCGTGAGCACGAGGTCTATTTCTGGCTCGGCCAGGGAAAATCAAATGAGGAGATCAGCATCATCCTCGGAATCAGCGCCCACACGGTGAAGAATCACCTCGACCACATTTTCCAAAAGCTCGGCGTCTCAAATCGCCTCGCCGCCGCGCTAGCGGTACAGGGGCTGGGTTAGTTACTTGAGACAGAAAGGACGGTCTTCAGGATTAATCCCAACGTCGAGACCGACTGAATCCTGATTCGGTGCAATGCCTGACTCTTTGCTTACTCCTGAAGTTGTCACGATTCCCGCGGGGACTTTCGTGATGGGCGCGGGGGAAGACGACAAGTTTGCCAGTGTGCTCGAGCTGCCTCGCCGGGCGGTCACGTTTGAGCGACCGTTTGCGTTAGGGAGATATCCCGTGACCTTTGCGGAATGGGATGCGTATGCGTCGGCGGTAGCGGGAGTGTTTTCACCGCTGGACTATGGCATGGGTCGTGGGTCGCTGGCCGTGTCGAGCGTCAGTTGGGAAGATGCGCGCGGCTATCTCGCCTGGCTGGCGGAGAGGACCGGCAAGGCCTTTCGCCTGCCTTCAGAGGCGGAGTGGGAATACGCGTGCCGCGCTGGTTCCTCATCCATTTTTTGTACGGGTAATGAACTTCCCGTGGAAGCCGCGAACTACTGGTATTCGGAGAACGGCAAGAAGATCGGTCCGGGGAAGCCGCTCCCGGTGGGCTCCTATCCACCGAACGCCTTTGGGCTCCACGACATGCACGGGACGATCTGCGAAATCGTCGCCGATGCCTGGCGCGACAGCTACGATGGTCTTCCGACCGATGGCTCCGCGTATCACGATCCGAGCGTCGCGCGGGTCGTGCGCCGCGGCGGTGCGTGGGACTACGCAGCGCGCCTCCTGCGCTCAGCGTATCGCGACTGGATCGACCGCACGCAACGCCTCGATAACGTCGGCTTCCGCGTGGCCTGCGATCTGGTGGACTGAAGCATGGGATGGTCTTCCTATTTCGGTGACGCGGAGGGCGGAATATCAGTCTCTATATGTCGCACCTCCCACTGGCGCGTCCGAGTCTCGGCGCCCACGAATGGAACTGAAGCTCTTCAAACAACGCTGGGGTCACGAAGGCACGATCGCCGACGCTGCTGATCAGATCGCAGTCGCGGGTTTCGATGGCCTCGAAGGTGCGCTGCCGACTGATCCGGATGAGCGCCGCGAATTTATCGACGTCCTCGGCGAACGCGGACTGCTCTATATCGCCGAGATTTCGACGACCGGCTACGCCACACCCACGCCCGGCAGCAGCGTTGCGGATCACCTCGACGCCTTTGAGCGCATCCTTGCAGACAGTCTCGTGGGACGACCGATCTTCTTTAGCTCGATGGCTGGGAATGATCTGTGGCGTTTCGCGGAAAGCGTGGAGTTTCTCACCAAGGCGCACGCCATCGTCGAGCGATATGGCGTGCGTTTGGGCTTCGAGACGCACCGTAGCCGGACGTTGTTCCATCCGGTGATCACACGCGAACTACTCCGCGAAGTGCCGCCGATCGAGCTGACGATCGACTTCAGCCACTGGTGCGTGGTCACCGAACGGCTTGTGCTGGACGAACTCCCCGACGTGCTCGCGCTCTGCGCCGAACGGGTGCTGCACATCCAGCCGCGCATCGGCTACGATCAAGGTGCGCAAGTTCCCGATCCCCGCGCGCCGGAATATGCGCCTGCCGTCGAAGCGCACTTCCGCTGGTGGCGGGCTTTGTGGGAAGGTCAGCGCCGACGCGGGTTCCAGACGGTGACGATGACGCCGGAGTTCGGCCCCGATGGCTACCTGCATCTCGAGCCCTTCACCCAAAAGCCCGTCGCCAATATCTGGGAACTCAATTGCTGGACCGGACAAAGACTGCGCGAAGAGTTTGCCCGCCTGTAAACCGACGCCCGCAAGACCGCGAAACCGAGAAAATTGCCGATGAAGAGAAAAAGAATTCGCCCGAGCGCATACTCATTTCTACTCTCCGCCCGCCACATGAAACATTCCGTGATCTCCAAATCCATCGCCTCCTGCGGCGCACTCCTCAGCTTCGCTGCTCTCACTCAAGCCCACCCTGGCCATTCGGCATTCGATCCGCTCGCTGGTCCGGCACACTCTGGCCACGAAGCGGAATACCTCGGATTTTTCGTCGCTGCGCTCGCGGTCGTCGCAATCGCGATCCGGGCGTGGGTGAAAGAGCGCGAGTAATTTTCCGCCCATGCATCTCGCTCCGCGCGAAACAGAAAAGCTGCTCATCGTCGTCGCGGCCGATCTGGCGCGACGTCGTCAGGCGCGCGGGCTGAAGCTGAACTATCCCGAATCCGTCGCGATCATCACTTACGAGATCCTCGAAGGTGCGCGCGATGGCCGGAACGTGGCGGAACTCATGAGCTACGGGACGACGATCCTGAAGCGCGCCGATGTGATGGAGGGCGTCGCGGAGATGATCCACGACGTGCAAGTGGAAGGGACATTCCCGGACGGCACGAAGCTCGTCACGGTGCACAATCCCATCCGATGATTCCCGGCGAGATCATCCCCGCATCCGGTCCCGATCTCGAAGGGAATGTCGGCCTCGAGACGAAGCGACTGGAGGTCGCCAACACCGGCGATCGGCCGATCCAAGTCGGCAGCCACTATCACTTTTTTGAAACGAACACCGCGCTGCGTTTCGAGCGGGCCGCGGCTCGCGGTTTTCGGCTGAATATCCCGGCAGGCACTGCGGTTCGCTTCGAGCCCGGAGACACGCGCGAAGTCGAACTGGTCGCGCTCGCGGGGCTGCGCGAAGTCCATGGCTTCAATGCGAAGGTGAGCGGTCCGCTCGACGGATGACAAACGCCGGGACCAGGCGCCACGAACAGAAATCTTTCTCGCAACCGAAACGCTGATGCCACTGAAACTTTCCCGCCGACAATACGCTGAAATGTTTGGCCCCACCGTGGGCGACAAAGTGCGGCTCGCCGACACCGAACTCTTCATCGAAGTCGAGCGCGACTTGATCGCCGAGGCAGGGGCGATCGGAGACGAGGTGAAATTTGGCGGCGGCAAAGTGATCCGCGATGGGATGGGGCAATCGCCGACGGCGCTCGATGCGGACTCGCTCGATCTCGTGATCACAAATGCCACGATCCTCGACGCGGTCCAGGGCGTGGTGAAAGCGGACATCGGGGTGAAGCATGGGCGGATCGTCGGCATCGGGCACGCGGGAAATCCTGGCATCCAACGCGGTGTGACGATGACGATCGGCGCGGCGACGGAAGTGATCGCCGGCGAAGGCTGCATCATCACCGCGGGCGGCGTGGACACGCACATCCATTTCATCTGCCCGCAACAGATCGAGCACGCGCTGGCGAGCGGCGTCACCACGATGCTCGGTGGCGGCACCGGCCCGGCGCACGGGACCTACGCGACCACTTGCACGCCCGGCATCTGGAATATCCACCGCATGCTCGAAGCGGCGGACGAGTATCCGATGAACCTCGGCTTCCTAGGCAAAGGCAACTGCTCGACACCCGAGCCGCTGCGCGAGCAGATCATGGCGGGCGTCGTCGGGCTGAAGCTGCACGAAGACTGGGGCACGACGCCGGCGGCGATCGATTGCTGCCTCGGGGTCGCGGATGAACTCGACGTGCAGGTCGCCATCCATACGGACACGCTGAACGAAAGCGGTTTCGTCGAGGACACCATCGCAGCGTTCAAAGGCCGCACCATCCACACCTTTCACAGCGAAGGCGCGGGCGGCGGCCACGCGCCGGATATCATCCGCGTGTGCGGCGAGGCGAATGTGCTGCCGTCGTCCACGAACCCGACGCGGCCCTTCACCGTGAACACGATCGATGAGCATCTCGACATGCTCATGGTCTGCCACCACCTCGATTCGAAGATCCCCGAGGACGTCGCCTTCGCGGAATCGCGCATCCGACCCGAGACCATCGCCGCGGAAGATCTGCTGCACGATCTCGGCGCGTTTTCGATGATGTCGAGCGACTCGCAGGCGATGGGCCGCGTGGGGGAAGTGATCACGCGCACCTGGCAGACGGCGCATAAGATGAAGGTGCAGTTTGGAACGCTGGAGAAAACATCCAACACCCAACATCCACCACCCAACATCCAATGTGGCGCAGCGGACAACTTCCGTGCTCTCCGCTACATCGCGAAATACACGATCAATCCCGCGATCAGTCATGGCATTGCTCATGAAGTGGGATCGATCGAGGTCGGCAAGCTGGCGGATCTCGTGGTGTGGAAGCCGGCCTTCTTCGGCGTGAAGCCGGAGGTCGTGCTGAAAGGCGGCCTCATCGCGATGGCGAATATGGGTGACCCGAATGCCTCGATCCCCACACCACAGCCGACTTTCTACCGGCCCCAATTTGCCGCGCATGGACGCGCGAAGTATTCCACGAGCCTCACCTTCGTCAGCGACGCTGCGCTGCGTTCGGGAAAACTTCCGACGCTCGGCAAGCGCCTCTCCGCTGTGAAAAACACGCGGAATATCACGAAGCGCGATCTCCTCTGGAACGACGCGCTGCCAAAGATCGAAGTCGATCCCGAGACCTACACCGTAAAGGCCGACGGCCGCGAACTCCGCTGTGAACCCGCGAGCGTGTTGCCGATGGCGCAGCGCTATTTTCTGTTCTGAGCACCGTGGAAATCATTCACGCGCCGCTCGAACAGGGCGATGAGTCGCGACCGGCGGTGCGCATAGCCGTCGATCGCCTCACCCTCGCGAAACGGCGCTGGCGTGGGGTCGCGGAAGATGGACGGGAGTTTGGCTTCGATCTCGAGAAACCTCTCTCCGATGGCGCGGCGGTATTTCAGAACGAATGGCGCTACGTCATTGCGCAGGCCTATGAACCGGTGCTCGAGGTGAGTCTTTCCAGTGCCGCGCCGATGGCGGCGAAACTCGGCTGGATGATCGGCAATTTGCATTTTCCGCTGGAGGTCATCGGCGAGTCGGTGCGCGTCGCGGACGATCCGGCGCTGCGCCAGATGTTCGAGCGCGAAGGGATTTCATTCGTGGTCTGCAAGCGCGTCTTCCACCCGCTGAGCGGAGGTCACCGGCACTGACGAATGGATGAAGGCAGAAGGATGAAGGATGAAATTTTTCCATGGCTGCCGTTTCTCCTGCAGACCAGCGACGCGCTCTTCCCGACTGGCGCCTACGCTCACTCGCTTGGGTTTGAGGAGATGGTGCGGTTCGGTGCGGTGCGGGATGAGGCATCGTTGCGGGATTTTTTGATCGAGCAAGTGTTGCCGGCCCAGCGGGAGCACGAGTTGCCTTATCTGCGCTTTTCCTTCGATGCCGCCTGTGCCGGGCATCTCGCGGAGCTTCGACGGATCGATACCGAGATCAGTGCGTGGAAGCTGGCGCAGGAGAGCCGTGACGCGAGTGCGCAACTCGGCGCCCGGCGATTGAAGGCGCTGCGCGTCATCCATCCGTCGCCGATGCTCCGGGCCTTTGAGCAACTCACGGAGCGCGGTGCGTGTGCCGGGCATCATCTGCTCGTCTGTGGGCTCCAGGCCGCGGTTGAAGAGATCCCGCTCCGGGCGGCGTTGTTCGCTTACGCTTACCAGTCGCTCTCGGCGATCTGCGGCGCGGCGATGAAGCTCATTCGCATCGGGCAGGATGGCTGCCAGCGCGCCCTCCGCGAGGCCGCCCGCCTTCTGCACGAGACCGTCACGGCTTCGCTCACGGTTGATCGCGAGCTTGCGGGCTGGTTCAATCCTGTGCTCGAAATCGCGAGCCTCCGCCACGCCCGCGCCGGCGAACGGCTCTTTATTTCCTGAGCCGCCAGCAGAACAGCCGACCCACTTTATGAAATACGAAGTTCAAGTCCTCATTCCTTTCATCCGATGAATCGCCCTGTCCGCATCGGGATCGGCGGGCCGGTGGGCTCGGGGAAGACAATGCTCGTGCTGCGGCTCTGCCAGTGGTTGCGCGACGAATATTCCATGGCGGTCGTCACGAACGACATCTACACGCGGGAAGACGCGGAATTCCTCGTCCGTCAGGAAGCGCTCGCCGCGGATCGCGTGATCGGGGTGGAGACTGGTGGCTGTCCGCACACCGCGATTCGCGACGACACGTCGATGAATCAGGCGGCCATCCAACAACTCGAGATTCGCCACCCGGCCGCGAAGCTCATCCTCGTGGAAAGTGGCGGGGACAATCTGAGTGCGACTTTTTCTCCGGAGCTTGTGGACTCCTTCATCTACGTCATCGACGTGGCCGAGGGAGACAAGATCCCACGCAAGGGCGGGCCGGCGATCCGGCATAGCGACCTGCTGCTGATCAACAAGATCGATCTCGCTCCGTACGTGGGTGCCGACCTCGGTGTGATGGCGCGCGATGCGAAGATCATGCGTGGCGAACGGCCGTTTATCTTTGCGGATCTGCGGAGCGAGAAGGGCAAGGATGAGCTCCTCGCGTGGCTGCGGCGCGAGGTGCTCTTTGCATGATGGCTGCCGCCGCGGTCGCGTCGGCGGACTCCGCGAGTCGAGGGCGCGGCCTCTCCGGGCATCTGGATCTCGTCTGCTCCGCGGACGCGGCGGGACGGAACTACCTGAGCCGGCAATCGTTTCGTGCGCCGATCCACATCAGCAAGCCGCACCTTGATGAAGGCGCGCTCGTGGTGAACGTCGTGAACCCTACCGCCGGGCTGCTGGAGGGGGATCGGATCGAGTGCAGGATTGCCGTCGAGCGCGGGGCGCGGCTTTCGCTGACTGCGCCGAGCGCCAGTCGGGCGCATCGGATGCGAGACGGGGAGGCGATTCTGCGACAGGACTTCCGAGTCGCCGCAGAAGGCTGGCTGGAGTCGTGGCCGGAGATCTTCATCCCGCAAGCAGGGGCGCGCTATCGGCAGCACACCACGGTGACGGTCGAGCCGGGCGGGGGAGTCTTACTTGCGGAATGCATGGCGCCGGGACGTGTGGCTTTCGGGGAAGTGATGGCCTTTGCCGAGCTCGCGTGGTCCACGGATCTCGTGGCGAATGGAAAGCTGATCGCGCGCGAGCGTTACCGGCTCACGCCCGGTGCCGAATCCGCAGTCGCGCTGCAGCGGCTGTTCGCTACACCGTACTACGCGAGCTGCCTCGTGGTCGCACCGGAACTCACGAGCGATTCCCCGTGCTGGGTGACGATCCACGAGATGCACGGGCCGGATGTGTGCGTCGGCAGCGGCTCGCTGGCGGGCGCCGGCTGGGTCGTTAAAATCGTTGCCGCCGGAAGCGTGGCATTGCGGCGGACGCTGGCGGCGGTGCGGACGGAACTCTACGCGTCCCTCGGGCGGCGTGAGCCGGCTTTGCGCCGCACTTGATCGGGCTGGGAGGGGACGGTGTGTGGTGGCAGGAAATTCGCACACCTTCCCCTCGACGGCGCTCGGAGGCTGACCAACATTGCCCGTGTCATGGAATCTGCCCAGCTTGCCGCCGCCGATGATGCGTACTATGTGCTGCGGCGCGGCGAGATTCTCGGACCGCTCAGCGTGGACGAGCTTCGTGCCGGTGCGGATTCGGGACGCTTCGCTCCCGCGGATCTGGTGCAGCATGGGGCGGCGCCGATCTGGCGGCGGGCCGAGGCGGTGCTGGAGTCGATGGGTACTGCGCTTCCGCCGGGGAATACGACCGGGTGGCGTGGGATCTGGCGCGCATGCTGGCGGCAATTGTCGTCCGATTTGCGCGCGGCGTCGGTCCGCACGGGCGTGTTCTTTGTCGGTCTGGGGATCGCGATATGGCTTCTCTCGCACTGGCCCGTGACGCTTTGGTTGCCGTGGTTTCTGGCGCCCGTGGTAGCGGGAGTGCTGGCCCTCACCCGTGGCCGACTGCGCAGTGGTATCTCACTGCTCCTGATGGTCGGGCTCGTGCCAGCGGCCATTGCGATGTTGCGCCCGCACGGAGCGAAGGTCGCCCCGGCGCCTGCGGCTCCGAATCCCGCGCGAGCGAAAGCGGAGTTGCCGCAGCCTGTGCCCGCCGCAAAGCAGGAGGAGCACGTGCCGGAGCGGCTAGTGGCGACGGAGGTCCTGCGTGTGGTGGAGCCCGAGCCGGTGGTGGCTCAAGTGCGCCAACTTCCACCGCTGCCGCCCGAGCGCCCGATGGCATTGAAGGCAGTACCGCCTGCGGCGTTGGCAAACGCGCCGGATGCGCCGCCGGTCGCACCTGGTGATCTGGTGCAGCGGTTTCGCGACTGTTTCGTCGTAGTAAAGGGCGACGAGGGAAATGGCAGCGGATTCATCTGCTGGCTGGGTGGGCGCCCCGTGTTGCTGACGAACAATCATGTCGTGGCCGGATTGAAGCAGCCGCAATTCACGCAGCTGAGTGGCGCGCGAGTCGGCGTCGGCGCAGCGGAGGCGGCCGCCGGTTACGATCTCATGCGAGTCGCGCTGACCGCGCCACCCTCGAAGGCGCTCGAAGCGCTGACGGATCTGGAGGCGCATGCACGGATCGGTGACGACGTCGTGGTGCTCGGCAATACGGGCGGCGGCGGTGTGGTGACGAGTCTCGAGGGCAAGCTGCTCGGGATCGGGCCGGATCGGATCGAGGTCTCATCGGAGTTCATCCCCGGCAACAGTGGGAGTCCGATCGTTCATGTGAAGACCGGGCGCGTCATCGGCATCGCGACGTATCTCACGAAGCGCTACGAAGAGTTTGCCGGACCGGCGCGCGGTGCGCGTTCGGGCGAAGTGGTGGTACGTCGCTTTGGCTATCGCATCGACACCGCGAAGAAGTGGGAGCCGGTGAACTGGGCCACCTTCCAATCCGAAGCCGCGCAGCTCAGGAAGATTTCACAGCTCACGGGTGACGTCTTCGATTTCCTGGCCGCGCTCCGGGAGCAACGGGAGCCTCAATTTTCCACGGACACGCTCCGTCGCCCGGCGATGGAGTGGGTCGGAAGGACGGGTCGCAGTGGCGTGAGTGAAGCGGATCGGCGGAGTGCGACGCAGGGCTTTTTGGGTTCGCTGCGGTTGATGGTGCGGGCCGACGTGGTGGCAGCGGAAAGCGGCCTGCGGTACACCTTTTTTCGCGACGAACTGCGGCAGGAGCGGGAGATCCGCGATCGTCTCTTCAAGTCCTTTGACGACGAAGTGCGGCGGATGGCGTCGCCGAGTGGGCGCGCCGGGTTCTGAGCCGCGCGGCTCAGAGCAGGGGAATCTTCAACCTCACAGCGCCGAGACAGCGACCACCGGCAGAGCGGCGGCGAGCAGGAGGAGCATGGTGCGCACGATCCGCTTGGGCACAGGCGCATTGAAGAGCGAGAGACGAATGGAGATCGCGAGGATCATACCCCTCAGAAAAGCAGTCTGTGGGCCAGCGAATGGATCTCGTTTCGATCTGAAACCGGCTCCCAGCGAACCTTGGGACGGCGTTCGGAAGATTTGGTTGGCGTGAGGTTCGACAATTGCGGCGCCTTGTCCGTAAGAATTGGTGATGCATCCGCGCCCACTCGATTCCGTGAAATCGCAAGCCCTCTGGCCGGGGCGGCCATACCCGCTGGGCGCGACGTGGGACGGGGAGGGGGTGAATTTTGCGTTATTCTCGGAGAACGCGACGGGCGTGGATCTGTGCCTGTTCGATGCAGTAGACGCCGTCGTGGAATCGCACCGAATCTCGCTGCCGGAGACGACTGGTCACGTCTGGCACGGCTATCTGCCGGGGATTGGGCCGGATCAGCTCTACGGCTACCGGGTCCATGGCCCGTACGCGCCGGACGAGGGGCATCGTTTCAACGCTCAGAAGCTCCTGCTCGATCCCTACGCCCGAGCGGTGGCGCGGCATCCAAAGTCGGACGATGCACTCCTCGGGGGGGGGGCTCCGGACCCGGTGGAGGATCCGCTGCCGGACGAGCGCGATAGCGCGCCCTTTGCCCCGCTGGCCCGGGTGATCAGCGGAACCTTTGATTGGAAGGGAGACGTGGCGCCGCGCACGGCGTGGCACAATACGATCGTCTACGAGATGCACGTGAAAGGATTCACGAAGCAGCATCCGGAAGTGCCCGAGGCCTTGCGCGGCACTTATGCCGGTCTGGCCTCCGAGCCAGCCATCCGCCACCTGCGTGACCTCGGCGTCACGGCGGTGGAGTTGCTTCCGGTGCACTATCACATCGACGACCGCTTCCTCGCAGACCAGGGCCGCGTGAACTACTGGGGCTACAACACGCTCGGCTTCTTCGCGCCGGATCCGCGTTACGCCGCCAGCGGGCCGGAGGGTGCGGTTACAGAGTTCAAGGAAATGGTCCGTGCGCTGCATACCGCGGGGATCGAGGTGATCCTCGACGTCGTTTACAATCACACGGCCGAGGGCGATGAGCGGGGGCCGACGCTGTCGCTGCGGGGGATCGACAATGCGGCCTATTACCGTCTCGCTGACGATCGTTCGCGCTATGTCGATTTCACCGGCTGCGGCAATTCGCTGAACTGCCAGCATCCGCACGTGCTCCAACTCATCATGGACTCGCTGCGCTACTGGGCACTCGAGATGCATGTCGATGGCTTCCGCTTCGATCTTGCCAGTGCTCTCGCCCGGGAGTTGTGGGAGGTGGACCGGCTCGGCGCGTTCTTCGACATCATCCAGCAGGATCCCGTGCTCTCCCAGGTGAAGCTGATCGCGGAGCCGTGGGATCTCGGGCCGGGCGGATATCAGGTGGGTAATTTTCCCGGGCTCTGGACGGAGTGGAACGGGAAGTATCGCGACTGCGTGCGGCGCTTTTGGAAAGGGCACGGCGGCACCGTCGGCGAACTCGCGTCGCGGCTCACCGGCAGTAGTGATCTCTACCGGCACAATGGCCGCAGTCCGAGCGCAAGCCTGAACTTCATCACCTGCCACGACGGCTTCACGCTCGCGGATTTGGTGAGCTACAACGAGAAGCACAACGAAGCGAATGGGGAGAACAACCGCGACGGCTGCGACCACAACGATAGCTGGAACTGCGGAATCGAAGGGCCGACGGATGATCCGGAGATCCTCACGCTGCGGAGCCAGCAACGGCGCAACTTCCTCGCAACACTTTTCCTCTCCCAGGGCGTGCCCATGCTGCTCGCGGGTGACGAGTTCATGCAATCTCAGGGTGGCAACAACAACGCGTACTGCCAGGATTCGCCAGTCGCCTGGCTCAACTGGGACCTCAATGACGAGCAGCGCGCGCAGCTCCAGTTCGTGCGCGAGTTGATCGCTCTGCGACGCAGCCAGCCAGTCTTCCGCCGCCGCCGTTTTTTCCAAGGACAGCCGATCCATGGTGCGGAGGTGAAGGATCTTTATTGGCTGAAGCCGGACGGTGAGGAGATGACCGAGGCGGAGTGGAGCGCGAACCATGTACTCTGCCTCGGCATGGGCATGCTGGGGGATCAGATCTACGAGCGCGGCGAACGCGGCGAACGGATCTTCGGTGACTCTTTTCTCCTGCTGATCAATGCGCAGCCGGAGGCATTGCCTTTCCATCTCGTGGGTCGGCGGCGGAAGCTGCGTTGGACTTGCGTCTTCGACACCGCAGACCGGGCCGGCGCCGGGCGGGTCTTCGCGCATCGCGCGAAGTATCCGCTCCAAGCCCGTTCGCTGGTGGTGCTCCGGCCGGAACCGGACGGGAACTAAGCTCCCGCGACTATCGTCCGCTCCGGAGCTTGCAACGCAGCCTGCAATTGCGCGGGTGTGACTTCGCCTTCCCAGCGACTGATCACGAGGGTCGCGACGCTGTTGCCGACGAGATTAGTCAGCGCGCGACATTCGCTCATGAAACGATCGATACCGACGAGCAGTGCGAGGCTTGCGATCGGCACGCCGGGCACGACCGCGAGTGTGGCCGCGAGCGCGATGAAGCCAGCGCCGGTGACGCCGCTCGCGCCTTTCGACGAGATCATTGCGACGAGCAGCAGCGAGATCTGATGCTGCAGATCGAGGGGCGTGTTCGTCGCCTGCGCGAGGAAGACCGCGGCCATCGACATGTAGATATTCGTACCGTCGAGGTTGAAGCTGTAACCGGTCGGCACGACGAGGCCGACGGTGCCGGGTGCGCAGCCGAGGCGCTGCATTTTCTTGATGATGCCCGGCAGCGCGGTCTCGCTCGAACTCGTGCCGAGGACGAGGAGCAGCTCCTCCTTGATGTAGAGCAGCAGGCGGACGATCGAAAATCCGGCGGCGCGCGCAATCAACCCGAGGACCACGAAGACGAAGAAAAGCGCGGTGAAGTAGAATCCGCCCATGAGCGCGAGCAGTCGGGTGAGGGAGCCAAGCCCATAGCTGCCGACGGTGAAGGCCATCGCACCGAACGCTCCGATTGGCGCGACCTTCACGACAATGCGCATGATGCCGAAGAAAAGGTCCGACACGATCTCGATCGCGTGCAACACCGGGCGGCCGCGTTCGCCGAGAGCATTGAGCGCGAATGCGGAAAGGATTGCGACGAAGAGGACCTGGAGCAAATCGCCGCGGGCAAACGCGTCGAAGAAGCTGCCCGGGATGATGTTCATCAGGAAATCGACCGTGCTTTGCGCGTGCGCCTTTGCCGCGTAGCCCGCGCCGATGCTCGGGTCCAGCGTCTTTGGGTCGATGTTGAAGCCGACACCGGGCTTCAGGACATTCACGACGACGAGGCCGATGACGAGCGCGAGCGTCGAGACGACCTCAAAGTAGAGGAGCGTCTTGCCGCCGACGCGCCCGAGCTTCTTCATGTCGGACATCGACGCGATGCCGTGCACGACGGTGCAGAAGATGATCGGCGCGATGATCATCTTGATCAGCTTGATGAAGGCGTCGCCGAGCGGCTTCAGCCCCGAGGCGTGCCAGCGCTCCGGGCCTGCGGTGTCGGGGAACAGGTAGCCGATGAGGATGCCGAGCGCGACGGCGATTAGCACCTGAACGTACAGGATGCGATACCAGGGGAGTCGGGGGGGCGCGATCATAGAGGAATCGAGTGAGCCGTCACACCGGCTCGCGTTCATTGAAACTGGTGACGAACGACGTGAGTAGGATGAAGATGAAGCCCATGCTCGAGAGGATTTGAAAGATCGCGATGAGTTTGCCGCTGTCGTTCATGGGCAGGTAGTCGCCGTAGCCGACCGATGCCGCGGTGACGCAGGAGAAGTAGAGCAGCGTGAAGGGATCGACGATCGGCGTGGGATCGAGATGCGCCTGGTTCGCAATCGACTGGCTGAAGCCGTAGAGCACGGCAAAGGCGACCACGGACTCGGCGAAGTTCACGACGAGCAAGAGTAGCGAGCGCCCATGAGAAGTGCGGCCAGTGTGGAAGTGCTTCAGGAAGACCATCGCCAAGAGCGAAATGTAGAGATCCAGCAGCGCCACGCTGGCGACGACGGCCCACGCCGTCAGGGCGAAGTGTCCGCTGAAAAGTACCCAGAAGAGCAGAACGGGCTTGGCGATCGCATAGATCTCCATCGCGAGGCGCCGCCCGTGTTCGCCAAAGATCTGGCCGATCCCGCGCACGACCATGGCTGGCATCACGAGCAGACCGAAACACACCAGCAAGAGAAAGATCCTCTCGATGCCGAAGAGCCGGTGGGCGCGGCCCTCGCCACGCAGGATGTGCAGGAGGGTTTCCCACTGCTTGCGATAGGGCGCAAAGAAGGCCGCGAGTCCGCGGTGATCCAAGTTAGCATCGTGATCTGCGGGGTGCTGGGGAGCGGTCATTCGTCGATCGTGATGGTGCGCCGGATTTCCTCCGTTCGAAATCCCAACGCACTTGGCGTGCGCACGCCGGCGAGGATCGCGACGTCGTAGAGTTCGCGGACGACTCCGGTGATGGTGAGCGAATGCACGACATCGCCGGAGCGGAGATCGACGACCTGCAGCCCGCAGCGCGGCTGGACGTCTTTCTTCGCGAGCAAGTCATCGAGCGGCAGGCCGGCAAACGTGCGCTGTTCGCGGCAGGTGGAGAGTCCGATGACGGCGAAGTTTCCGGCGATGGCCAGCCCGCGCGCATAGCCCGGGCAGAAGCAGATCGGCGCAAACTTTCCACTCGCGAGATCCACGGAGCCAAACTCACCGGCGCCGGAGTTCAGCACGTAGAGGCGCCCATCGTGCAGGCGAGGGGAGTGTGGCATCGAAAGTCCGCGCGTGATGATTTCGTTGCTCGCGACGTCGATGACCACCCCCCCGGAGCGTCGATGTTCGCGCCAGCCTTCGTGGACATCGGTCGTGCTCACCGCGGTGACGAAGGCGGGGCGTCCGTCGCGGAGCGCGAGCCCATTGAGGTGGCAGCGGTCTTCCGCCGCGATCTTGGAAATGAAGGGCGGCCTCCACAGGACGCGGAAGCTGTGCGACTCGCTCAGCGCGGCGAGGCACGAGAAGAGGGTATTGACGAAGAGCGGTCGCTGGTCGGGATCGAGCGCCACGTCATGCGCGTCGATATCTCCGGTGGTGTAACCGCATTGCGGGACGTAGAGGCGGTCGAAACCGTTCGCGGATTCGCCGGGCGGCAGCGCATTCTCAAAGCGCCAGAGCTGGTAGAGCGAGGTCATCCAGAGGGTCTGGGCGTCGGGCGTGGTGCACAGGCCCATGCAGCGCTCGAAGGTGCGCTCGAAGATCGAGAGTCCGCCGTCCGGCTTGTGCCCGATGAGAAAAAGCTTCCCGCTCTGGTAGGTCGTGAAGGCGACACTCAGCTGCTGCTCGCGGAGCCACGAGGAGAACTGGCGCGAGCCGATGATCTCGAGCGGGGGGGGCGGCATTGAGTCGGGTGTACCAGTGTGCGTCGGCAGACCCAACTCCGAATCGCAGTGCAAGCGAGGCTGTCGCCAGACGGGCTAAGGCCCGACAGGCACTTCCACGAGGCGGATATCTCCGGTGGTGCCGAGGGCAAAGGATTGGGCGCCAGTGGCGTTCAGGCCGAGCAGCACGCCGCTGATGCTCGCGGCGCCGATTTGCTGGGCGGTGATGCCAAAGTGGCCGGCGGCGATTCCGTTGTTCGTGACGATGCCGCGGATGATCACGGTGGCGATGCGCGAAGCAGCGCTCGATGTGTCATTGCGCCCGAAGCCGTCGCCTGTTGCGTCGCTCACGCCGGCGACGAGATTGCTCGCGTTCCAAGTCTTGTCGAAGACGGCGGTGCCGATGGTGGCGGCGCCATTCACCGGACCGATCCCGCCAGAGTTCACCTCTCCGTAGCCGGCGAGGAACCACGTATTCGTCACGTCGCCCTTCACGGTGATGGAGTTGATCGCGAGGTTCGCAATGGCGCTGCCGCCAAGATCGCCAGCGGCGGCGACGACCAACGGGGTTGATGAGTTCAGACTGAGCACGTCCTGACCGAAAGCAACAGAGCCGAGCCGGCGGCCGGCGACGATACCGAGATCGTTCGTGCCGGTGAAATCGCCGAGCACGACCACGCTGCCGATGTTGCCGGTCGAGTGAAGGAGCGAGTCGGTCCAGGTGCCGCGGACGACGACGCTGCTGATCGCGGCGTTCGAATCGGTCCGCGCGTCGTCGTTATCTTTGTCCGCGAGGATCTGTGCGTTCAGGACGTTGCCCCGGACGGTGAGGCTGGAGATGGCGAGCACGGCTTCGGTCGCAGTTGTCGCGGGTAGCTTGCCATCAGCGATGATGCCGACCGGCTTGGCGGCGTTCGCACTGGTGAGGTTTCCGCTGATCGAGACGGTGCCGATCTTGTAGCCAGCGACGAGACCGGAGGCGTCTGCTCCGCCGACTACGTTCTGTGAGATGGTCACATTGCCGATGCTGACGCTCGCGCGGAGTAGTCCGGCAGTAGCGCCGCCCGCGCTGCCGTCGAGATTTCCGGCGATGCCCACGGCGCCGATCGAGCCCGTGACATCGACGGTGCCGAGCACGTTGCCGAGCGAACTGAAGGCCGTCAGGTGGCCAGCGATCTCGCTCGTGAGCGGGCTGCCGGCGAGGGCGCTGAGCGAGCGCACGGAGAGGCGGGCGAGGCCTGCGGTGTTGAGATTCGCGTCGCCTGCGTCGATCTGGCCGAGGTCACCTTCGACGCCGACGTTTACGAGATCGATCCCCGTCCCATCGATCGAGCCGACATGCACAAAACCATCGCGACCGCCGGTAATGGCTGCCGTGACGGCGGTGATCGAGACGCTCGCGCCCTGGAACTCGGTGCCGCCGGTGAGATCGAGGGCGACCAACCCGCGGTCGCTCGGCCCGAGCGTGAAGTCGCTCTGATCGAGGCGGCCTTTACTCACGCGCACCACGATGGTGTCGCCGTCGGTATCCGTGAGGACGGCCGCACGGCCATCGGCGGAAATCCGCACCGGGAGCGCGGTGCCGTAGATCACGTAGGC
>JANPIS010000068.1:0-2647 GCA_031425095.1 Chthoniobacteraceae bacterium | reverse complement strand
GCCTGCGCGAGAGCGGCGCCAGTCAGTGTGA
Source organism: Chthoniobacteraceae bacterium (assembly GCA_031425095.1). Taxonomy (GTDB): domain Bacteria; phylum Verrucomicrobiota; class Verrucomicrobiia; order Chthoniobacterales; family Chthoniobacteraceae; genus JANNXQ01. The sequence continues at coordinate 2,616 of JANPIS010000068.1, read as the reverse complement.
GCAGCAGCCAGAGAGCCTGAGGTGGGCGGAGCACGGGGCGTTAGGTAACAGTGTAAGGAGGGAAGTCAATCTTCGCCGGCGGGGCGGGGCCTTTATGACCAGAGACGCGGGAGGGCCGTTCAATACCGCGGCAACTTAAGTGCCGTGAGCGGCGGCGGCGAGCGGCGCGACAAAGGTCTGCAAGCGCGCGACCAGATCGGCCTGCGAGCCGAATTCTGCGATCTGTTTCACGATCGCGCTGCCGACCACGATCCCGTCTGCATGCTGCGCCACTTGGCGGACGTGTTCGGGATTGGAGATCCCAAAGCCAACGGCGATCGGCAGCGTGGTTGTGGCACGGATGGCCGCGACGCGCTCGGCGAGGGAGTCGGCGATCTCGGCGCGCTCGCCGGTTACCCCTTCGCGGGAGACGTAGTAGATGAAGCCGCTCGCGCCGGCGGTGAGCTGCGCGATGCGGGCCGGTGGAGTGGTCGGCGCGATGAGGCGGATGCGCTTGAGGCCGGTCTGCTGGGAGAGCTCCGCGTTCTGCGCGTCTTCGTCCGGGGGCAGATCGAGGATGAGCAGCCCATCGACGCCCGCCGCTTCCGCGTCGCGATGAAACTCCGCGAACCCATACCGGTAGATCGGATTCATGTACGTATAGAGGACGATCGGGAGCTGCGACCGCTCCCGGATCGCCCGCACGCAGTCCAGCACGCCAGGCGCGGTGGTGCCGGCCGCGAGTGCGCGGGTCGCGGCGAGCTGATTCACGATGCCGTCGGCGAGCGGATCGGAAAAAGGAACGCCCAGCTCGAGAATGTCCACGCCCGCGGCTTCAAACGCCCAGGCCAGCTCGCGCGTCGCCGTGAGGTGCGGGTCTCCGGCGGAGATGTAGGCCACGAGCGCCTTGCGGCCGGAGGCGCGGAGTTCGGCGAATTTCTGGTCGATGCGATTGGGCATGGGAGGGCGAGGATTTAGCGCCTGAGACCGGGTGTCGCCAGCGGTATTCGCTGCATTCGGACTTGCGCAGACCTCCGGCATGGCGCCCATGTGCCACCCGCTGTGAATCCGCCGACGCTCAAGATCAACGAAATCTACCAATCCATCCAGGGCGAGAGCTCCTGGGCGGGCTGGCGGTGTGTCTTCGTGCGGCTCACCGCGTGTGACCTCCGCTGCACCTACTGCGACACCGAGTACGCTTTCTACGAGGGGAAAAAGCGCGCCGTCTCCGAGATCCTCGACGAAGTGCTCGCGACGGAGTGCCCGCTCGTCGAGATCACCGGCGGCGAGCCCTTGCTGCAAAAGAACGTCCACCCGCTGATGACTGCGCTCTGCGACGCCGGCCGCACCGTGCTCATCGAAACGAGCGGCGCGCACGACATCGCGCCGATCGACCCGCGGGTGCATCGCATCATGGATTTGAAGACGCCCGGCAGCGGCGAGTGCGCGCGCAATCTCTGGAGCAACATCCCGCTGCTGGAAAAACGCGACGAGGTGAAATTCGTGATCGGTTCGCGCGAGGACTACGAATGGTCGCGCGACCGCGTCCGCGAACACGACCTCGCAACGCGCTGCGGTTGCGTGCTTTTTTCCCCGATCTTCGGCCGCATCGAGCCGCGCGAGATCGTGGACTGGATCGTCGAGGACAAGCTGCCCGTGCGCTTCCAGCTCCAGATGCACAAGTTCATCTGGGACCCGAAGCAGAAGGGCGTGTGAGGATTGCGGATTGCGGATTGCAGAATGCGGATTGAGACTCCGCGCCCTGATTGCCCATGAAAGTTCGCCTGACCAAAGACTTCACCTTCGAGGCCGCGCAGACGCTGCCGAATGTGCCCGAGGGGCATAAGTGCCGGCGCATGCACGGCCACAGCTTCAAGATCGAGGTTTCCGTGGAAGGGGAAGTCGATCCGGCGACGGGATGGTTTTACGATCACGCGGTCATCGGTCGGGCGATGAAGCCGATCGTGGAAATGCTCGATCATTCCTACCTGAACGAGATCGCCGGGCTGGAAAATCCGACGATCGAAAACATGGCGGGATGGTTTTGGCAAAAGCTCGCGCCGCAATGCCCCGGCCTCGCGGAGATCGTGATTCACGAGACGCCGACCGCACGGTGCAGCTATCGCGGCGAGTAGCGGATTTCCGTTGGCATCGCGCAAACGCGTCCGTTAGCGTCCGCCCCTTTATGAGAATTCTTTCGCTGCTTTTGTTCTGCGCCTTCGTTGTTTTTGGGGCTGCCTGCCAGAGGCATCCGCTGCCCGGCGATCCGCATCCGGGTCTGCACGAGGAGCACAGTGAGGAAGAGCATGGCGGCGAAAAGCACGACGCCACAACGCCGGAGCAGACCGAGGTCGCGAAGCCTGCCGACGGGGCGAAGGCCGAAGAAGCACCGAAGTTTTTCCCGGAGAAAAAGTAATGCGGATTTCGCCGCATGGATGAGCGCCACGTTGCGAAGCCGGGATGGTGGGGCGGGCGTGTGCGCAGTTTTGGATACGCGTTTCGCGGGCTCGCGATTTGTTTTCGCACGCAGGCCAACGCGCGGATCCATGCGCTGGCGACGGTGCTCGTGGTGGCACTTGGTTTTGCGCTGAAGCTGTCGGCTTGGGAATGGTGCGCAGTAGTGCTCTCGATTGCGTT
>JANPIS010000067.1:0-2869 GCA_031425095.1 Chthoniobacteraceae bacterium | reverse complement strand
AGCGGATTGTGAGCGGCTCGCCAGTGCGCTACTCTCGCGGCCATGCGATTTCTCCCGAACTGGTGCGGACCCTTGATCGCCGCACTGGCGCTCTCGACTTCCCTCCATGCGGCCCCGCCGAATTTGCTCACCAATCCCGGGTTCGAGTCGGGGCTCGCGCCGTGGGCGATGTACAGTGGAGGCACGGCGCAGGTGGTGAATACACTGCCGCACTTGGGCGTGCAGGTGGGGCGATCGACCAATCGCACCGGGACCAATCAAGGCCTCCGGCAGTCGCTGCTCGGCGTGCCGGTGTCGGGGAACGCGTATGTAGCCAGCGCGTGGGTGCGCACGAGCAGCGCGGCGCCAGTGACGGTAACGATGGCGGTGCAGCAGACCGATGCGTGGGGCGCGCGGTTCAATACGGTGAAGTCCGCGCAGATCGCCGATGCGTGGACGCGGATCAGCGGGCTCTTTCGCTGCGACGTGAATGGGACGCTGACCGTGCTGAATCTGTACTTCAATGGACCACCGGCGGGTGTGGACCTCTTCCTCGACGATGTTTCTTTCAGCGCGGTCGATACATCGGCGCTCGAGAATCTGCTCACGAACTCCGGCTTCGAGAGCGGCACCGCGGGCTGGCAGGCCCATGGACCGGCGACGATGGCGGCGGGTGCGGCGCACACGGGCGATGGCGGCGTGACGCTGACGAATCGCACGGCAGCGTGGCACGGTGTCGAGCAATCCGTTTTCGGTAAGACGGAGGACGGACGGATGTATTACGGTGCGGGTTGGGTGACGACAGATAGCGCGACGGCGGAGACGGTGAAGCTCACCGTCGAAGTGATCGACAGCAGCGGTTCGCGCTTTCTCGCCATCGACTCGGGCATGGCGTCGAACGCGACGTGGACGTGGCTCTCCGGCACGGTGACGCTGCCGGCGACGAGCGGGCTCACGAATGTGAAGTTCTTCGTCGAAGGTCCGCCGAGCGGCGTGGCGCTGCGCGTGGATGATTGTTACTTCGCGCCGGTCACGGGACTGCGGCGCGCGGCGGCGGCGTTCCCGACCCTGCGGCTCGGCTCGGGCGGGCTTGGCACTTCGCACTTTGCGGAGAATGCGAAGTTCCGCGCGGCGATGAGCGCGCACTTCCATCTCTCGTCGCCGGGCAATGCGATGAAGTTTTCCGACACCGAGCCGGCGGACGACATCTGGCGCTTCGCCGATGCAAATACGATCCTCGAACTCGGCCTGGCGCGCGGCGGCTCCTCGCGCGGACACACTTTCGTCTGGCACCAAGGACTGCCAACGTGGGTGAGCAGCGGCACTTTCACCGCGCCGCAGCTCCAGACGATGCTGTGGGATCAGATCGACACGAAGGGCGCGGCCTTCCGCCACCGGGTGCTGTGCTGGGACGTGGCCAATGAGGCCATCAGCGACAGCGGCGGCACGCTGCGCAGCACGCTGTGGTATGACGCGCCGGGCATTGGCTACGCGGCCAATGGCGATCAGTATCTGCGCGAGGCTTTCGCCCGCGCCCGCGCTGCCGATCCCGAGACGCTGCTTTTCTACAATGACTTCAGCATCGAAGACGACAACACCAAGAGCGACGCCCTGCACGCGCTGCTCTCCGCGCTCGTGAGCGCCGGGGTGCCCGTGCAGGGCGTCGGCTTTCAATCGCACTTCCAGGCCGGCCCGAACTTCGCCACGACGCGCACGAATTTTCAGCGCTTCCAAAATCTCGGGCTCGATCTGCACGTCACCGAACTGGACTTTCGAGTGCCCGTGGATGCGAGCGGCTTTGCCACCGCCGCCGACCTCACCGCGCAGGGCAACGATTACTTCAACTTCGCCGGTGCTGTGCTCGGCTACTCGCGGCTGCGCGTCTTCCAGACGTGGGGCGTGTACGATGGGCAATCGTGGATCCCCGCCGCCTTCCCCGGCTTCGGCCAGGCGCTGCTGCTCGATTTTGCCCTCGATCGCAAGCCTGCCTACTGGGGCCTGTGGAATGCGCTCGCCGGACAGTGCGAAAAGCTCGCCGTCGCCGCGCTCTCCGCCGGCGAGACGCAGACCGTGGTCACGAACACCCTGCTCAGCGCCAATGCCGCGCGCCGGCTCAACGCCACCGCCGCGAATGACTTCCTCACACTTGTCGCGCAGGTGCCCTTCAGCGGTCAGTGGAATGTGAGTGTCGGCGTGCTGCGGCAGACCAGCGGCGGACGGATGCAACTCGCCATCGCCCCGCCCGGCAGCGCGACTTTCACCAATGTCGGCGCGGCGCAGGACACCTACGCGGCGGCCACCAGTGCCGCGGTCTTCAATCTCGGCACGGTGAATTTTTCCACGACCGGCGACTGGCAGTTTCGCTTCACCGTCACGGGGAAAAATGGCGCGTCCACGGACTTCGATCTCGCGCTCGACTACCTCCGCCTCACGCCCATCGCCTGCTCGCCGATAGTGAGCGCGCTGGCGGATCAAACCATCGCGCTCAACACCGCGCTCCCCGCGCGTCTCTTCCTCGCCGAAGACGAGACCGCGGAAGGTTCGCTGGTCGTCACCGCGACTTCGAGCAACGCCGCGGTGCTGCCGGTCGGTGCCATCGTGATCGAGGGCGCGTCGCCTTACTACACCGTCGCCGCCACGCCCGCAGTGGATCAACTCGGCACGACGACCATCGGCCTCACCGCGAGCGATGGCACCGCGAGCTTCACGGAAAATTTCACGCTCACCGTCGCCGGCACGCCGCTGCAAACGTGGCGGCAGCAATACTTCGGCAGCGCCGCCGATTCCGGCTCCGGTGCCGACACCGCTGACGGCGACCGCGACGGTCTTTGGAACGTGTTGGAATTTGCAACGGCCACCAACCCGACCGCGGCGAACATCGCCCCCGTGA
>JANPIS010000066.1:0-4112 GCA_031425095.1 Chthoniobacteraceae bacterium | reverse complement strand
TGGAAACGCGAAGTCAGACTTCAAAGTGACGTTCCGCGTGACGCAGGAAGTCACCTATTCGCTCATGGGCTTTCTCTTGTGGGATGAGTATTTCCCGGACACCACGTCCTTGTCGCCATCGGTGAAGCTGACGGGACCGCTCGGTGTGATCTTTGATGGCGGCGAAGCGACGAGTGACGGCACGCAACTGGACTACTCCGGCACCGGCACGCTGCCACCCGGGGAATACGTCCTAGAAGCGCACGCTGCGTCGCTGATTCCCTCCGCTGGCGCTTATGCGAACAAGGGCTTCGACCTCGCCTTCGCGGTTACACCATTCGGACCGCCGCTTCCTGGACCGGGCCAGGTCTATCAATTGAGCGGCGCTCTTGCCGGGCAGACCGAAGTAGCTGGGAAATTTTGCAACGTCGTCGTGCGCACGAGTGATCTCGTGAATCTTGGCCTCGGCAAACCTTCGACCAACGTGCCCCGCAACGAAGTGCTCGCGCTCGTGAGTGACAATATCGATCACAGCCTTCGGGTAGTGGTGTGGGATGTGAAGGCCAGCAAAGTGCTCGCGGAACTCGGCCCGCTGGTGCCGGCCGGCGGCCTCACGTCACCGACGGCCTTCTCCTCGATCGCCGATCACGCGGTGGCGAAAGTGGGACGCCTGCTCGATACCCTTAGCGGAGTGCCGAGCATGCTCACGATGGCGGTGAAAGGCACCTTTGATCCGGCGAATCCCGCCACCATCAACAAGTTGAGCGCCACGCCGTGCATCGGACAGCTCAACTACCTCGATGAAGCCGGAGCGAGCCAGAGCTTGGTCATCCAGCGTGGCTCCCTGCTCACCGGGCGCAAGCTGGGCACGACGTCGTGAGCGGCGGCCGTTCTTATCCCCTCAACCAATGAAAGAGCCCGCCGCACTCGTGCATTCCCGATGCCGATACTCCGCGGGGCAGTGGATGCCTCTCTTCATGAGGATGATCGCTCCGATTATGAACGAATCTTCATCGAGCTTTCATCGCCTGTTCATTTAGTCACTCGAAATTCGTTATCATGAATGCGACGCCGTCCCTCGCGAAGCTCCCTTCCCCCTCCACTGGAAGTGTGAAGTCGAGTGCCTCACTCATGAAGAGAGTGCTGGTGGGTGCCGCGGCTCTCGCGCTCCACTCTGCAGCATTCGCCGGGGGAGGGAAGTGGACAATCACTGGGTGGAACAATCTCGGGATGCACTGCATGGACGACGATTACTCGGTGTTCTCCATCCTGCCTCCGTTCAACACCATCAACGTGCAGTTGATCGACTCGAAAGGAAAGCTGGTCACCAATCCCTCCGGTCTGAAGCTCACCTATGAGGCGGTGGCGGACCCGCTTGGGTCGATGAATAAGACCTCCGCGGGTAAGACGAACTTCTGGGAGTTTGCGCCGGCGCTCTTTGGCGCGACTCTGCTCCCGGACCAGGGACTCGCCGGAAAGAACATGCCGGGCGCGTCCAATGTGCCTCAAGCGATGGACTGGGATGCAAACTTCCGCTGGTTCAACGCGACCGGCATTCCCATCTCGCCAATCGATGATCATGAAGGGACGAATACCTATCCCTTGATGAAGCTCACGGCAAAGAGCACCTATGGGACGACGCTGGCCTCGGTGAATGTGGTGCTGCCGGTGTCTTCCGAAGTGGACTGCCGCGCGTGCCATGCGCCGAACTCAAATCCCGCCGCCAAGCCCGCCGCGGGCTGGGTGGATACGGGCGATGGCAAGCGGGATCACCGCCTGAACATTCTCCGTCTGCACGATGAGAAGAATCTCGGTTCTTCGCTTTATCGACAGGCGCTGCAGGACAAACAGCTTCTGAGCACGGGGCTCTACCAGACGGTCGTGCAACGGGGGACACCCATCCTTTGCGCGAGTTGCCATGCTTCGGAAGCGCTGGGCACGGGTGGTTATCCGGGAGTGAAGTCGCTGACGGCTTCGGTGCATGGTTTTCATGCGAACGTCGTCGATCCGCTCACCAACCTCTCGCTCAATGCGAGTGCGAACCGCACGTCCTGTTATCAATGTCACCCTGGCTCGACGACGAAGTGCCTGCGCGGCGCGATGGGATCGGCGGTGGCCACCGATGGCTCGATGGCGATGCAATGCCAGAGCTGCCATGGGTCGATGAGCGACGTGGGTGCCGTCACCCGCACGGGCTGGCTTGATGAGCCGAATTGCCAGTCCTGCCACACGGGCACCGCCACCTCGAACAACGGCAAGATTGCATTTACCTCGGTCTTCGACCGACCGGGGCACGAGCGGGTTCCGATCAATCTCACCTTCGCGACGAATCCCAACACGCCCGCACCGGGCAAGTCGCTGTTCCGCTTTTCCAAAGGCCACGGTGGAATGCAATGCGAAGCCTGCCACGGATCGACACACGCGGAGTTTCCGACCTGGACCGGCAATGACAATATCGCCAGCCAGCAACTCCAGGGTCACATCGGCGCGCTCGCGGAATGCACCGCCTGCCATGCTTCGACACCAAACACGGTGACCGGCGGCCCGCACGGATTGCATCCGCTCGGGCAGGCGTGGGCCAACTCGCACGGCGATGTCGCCGAGCACGGAGGTGCGAACAATTGTCAAAGCTGCCACGGCATCGACTACCGCGGCACGCGGCTCTCCCGGGCGCAAGCCGACCGCGTCCTGGCTCTCGAGGAGGGTGGCTCAAAACGCTTCTGGCGCGGACAGACGATCGGCTGCTACGACTGCCACAATGGACCCGGCAGCGAGGGCGGTGGTCGGCGCCAGCCTGCGGTCTCTAATCGCTCGTTGCTGACCTTGAGGGACCAGTCGAAAGCGCTCCCGCTAAGTACGGCGGCGAGCAGCCTCTCATGGCGGATCGTGCACCAGCCGATCCACGGGACGGTCGGGTTGCAAGGATCCGTGTCCACTTACTTCCCCGATCCGGGTTATGTTGGCGCGGACTCTTTCACGTTTGCCGCGTCCGATGGCTTCGTGGAATCCAATCTCGGTCTGGCCAAGGTCACCGTCGCCGGAGTGGCGAATGGCGTCGCGGACTATGTTCCCCCGACGGTCACGCCGATGCTGCCGGTGAACCGCACGCGCGTGCGTGGGCCGCAATTTACGATGGCGGGCACTGCCGCCGACAAGAACGGGATCAGCTCCGTGGAATTCCGCGTGAGTGCTGGCCCATGGCAGCACGCGACCGGGACTTCCACGTGGAGTGCCGCGATCACGGGCCTGTCTCCGGGACCGGTCTTGATCAGCACGCGCGCCACCGACGGGGCGGGCAATCTGTCCGCCGTGATCCTTCGCGTGTTCTATGTGTATTGACTCCAGCGAAATTCGATTCGCGGACCGGGATGCTTCGCAGAGGCGTTCGCGGCCTGCGGCCGTGAAGACCTATCTGTGTCGTCACTGTGCGATCGATGCACCGCGCCTTACGATGCCGATGTCGGGCTCAGTTCTTTCCGTCGCCATCCTGCTTCCAGCCCCCCGTTTCACCATGAAGCACTGACCAGTTTCGGCGCTGCGGGTGGGTATCGGAGCGAGCACCCCATGAATATGAAAAAGCCATTTCTGATCGCCGCCGTGCTCGGCGCGGCACTGCATGCCTCCGCACTCGCCGGCAGCGGCCAATGGACGATCATTGGCTGGAACAACCTCGGCATGCATTGCATGGATGACGACTACTCCGTGCTATCGATCCTTCCCCCATTCAATACCGTCGATGCGCAAGTCATCGATGCCGCGGGCAAGCTCGTGAAATTGGGCACGGGCGTGACGGTGACCTTTGAAGCCGTGGCCGATCCGGATGGCTCGATCAATCGCACGGCGATCGGGAAGACGAACTTTTGGGACTTCGTGCTGCCGACCTACGGCGCGCCGCTTGCGCCGGATGGCGGGCTCTTCGGCACCCACATGCCGGGTGCGGCGAATACCCCGCAGTCGATGCTGTTCAGCGGCGCGTTCAATTGGTTCGAAGCGCTCGGCACTCCCATCGCGCCGATCGATGACGCCGGCCACGTGAACCCTTATCCTCTGATGCGCCTGACGGCGAAAAGCGCGACGGGCGCGGTGCTCGCGAAGACTGACGTGGTGCTGCCGGTCTCCGGCGAGATGAATTG
>JANPIS010000065.1:0-9142 GCA_031425095.1 Chthoniobacteraceae bacterium | reverse complement strand
CGCCGATGTGCTCGCGCTGCTCGAGCGCGCGCATTCCACGCTGACCAAGAAGTACGGGCTCACGCTGAAGGAACGGACGATCGTGGAGATCTTCCCCGACCAGAAGGATTTCGCGATTCGCACCTTCGGTCTGCCCGGCGGATCGGGCTATCTCGGCGTTTGTTTTGGACGCGTGATTACCGCAAACTCGCCGGCGGCGCGGCCGGGCTCGCCCTCGAATTGGGAAGCGGTGCTCTGGCATGAGTTCTGTCACGTGATCACGCTCACGGCGACGAAGAACAAGATGCCGCGCTGGCTGAGCGAAGGGATCAGCGTCTTTGAGGAACGGCAGGCGCGCGGCTCGTGGGGCGAACAGATGAAGCCGCGCTATCGCGCGATGATTCTCGGCGAAGATCTCACGCCGGTGAGCGAGCTGAGCGGTGCGTTTTTGAATCCGAAGACGCCGCTGCATCTGGGCTTCGCATACTATCAGTCGTCGCTCGTCGTCGAGTGGCTCACGGCACAGTGGGGCGTGGAGAAGATGAAGCGGTTGCTCGCGGATCTCGGGCGCGGCATCCCGATCAATGCCGCGCTGGCCACGCATTTTGCGCCGATGGAGAAGCTCGACGGGGATTTCGCCACCCATGCGCGGCAGCTCGCGAAGAACGTGGGACCGAAGCTCGACTGGACGAAGCCCGGACGCCGGGAAGTGGCGAGCGAGTCGGCGGTGGAGAAGTTCATCGCCGCGAATCCGAACAACTTCGACGCGCTAATCGCGCAAGCCGATCGGCTGCTCGATCGCCAGCAATGGGAGGCGGCGAAGGCCCCGCTGAAAAAGCTCATCGAGCTTTATCCAAATCAACACGACGCCGACAGCGCCTACAGCAGGCTGGCGCGCGCTCATCGTGAGCTGAAGGAGAGTGTCGATGAGACGGCCGTGCTCGTGCGCCTCGCTGATCTCGCGTCGGATGCGACGGAGGCCTTTCAGCGGCTGATGGAACTCGGCGTGGAGCGGAAGGACTGGGGCGCAGTGCTGGAGTACGCCAGCCGCTACCACGCGGTGGATCCGCTCCGCCCGGAGCCGCACCGCCTGGAGGCCGAAGCACACGAAGCGCTCGGGCAGCGACCGCCGGCCATCGAGGCGTATCGCACGCTGCTCAAGCTCGGGCCGGTCGATCCCGCGGCGATTCACTATCGCCTCGCGCGCCTGCTGCACGCGGAGCGCGATCCGGCGGCGAAACGCGAAGTGCTGCTCGCGCTGGAAGAGGCGCCGCGCTTCCGCGAAGCGCACGCGCTGCTCCTGGAGATCGCCGGCGACGGTCGGTAACCGCCGCCAACCAGTTTGTAGCGGCGGTCTATGACCGTCGCACACTTCCGCGGGCGGAGGCGGTGCGGAGCTTCCGGCACGAAGCTTCGGGCCGCCTCCGCCCGCAGATGCGAGAGGCGGTCACAGACCGCCTCTACAATCGGTCACATGAGCGACAATCGCTCAGACCAGCGGGGTCTGGCCGGCGACCGCAGGCGGGGGAACGGGGAGCGCCATGTCCCAGCGCAAGTCCTTTGGCATGGTGTCGAGTTTCGATTCGAGCGCCTTCTCCCACGTCACTTCCTTGCCGGTGTAAGCGGACATCCGGCCCATGATGCCCGCGAGCGTGCTCTGCGCCATGCGATCGCCGTCGTTGGGGACCTTGCTCGCGCGCAGATCCGCGAAGAGCTCGTCGTGCTCGATCTGGTGGGAATCCGGGGCCTTGCCCGCCCACTTCCACGGGTTCGCGCCGACGATCTGCGCGGCGTAGCCGTTGAATTCGCAGCGACCCTTGGTGCCGATGATGGTGTCCCGCTGCTCATTGTAGCAGCCGTCTTGATAGCGTGACTTGAGCACGGCGATCGTCCCATTTTCCCAAGTGTAGGTAACGTCATACTGGTCCCAGATATCGCCGATCTTCTGCTGCTGGCGCGCGCCGCTGGCCACGCACTTCGCTGGCGGCACGTCGCGCATCGCCCACATGATCTTGTCCACGCTGTGTACGCTGATCTCCATGATGAGATCGCCCGAGAGCCAGAGGAAGTGGTGCCAGTTGCGGAGCTGCCATTCGAGGTCCGTCTGCCCTTCGAGACGGTCGCCTTTGAAGCGCGAGAGCCGATTGCCGAGGCGCGTGGAGTAGATCGCCACGATGTCGCCGATGTCGCCGCGATGCACCCGGTCCATGGCCTCCTGGAGGCTCGGCTCGAAGCGCATATTGAAGCCCGCGCGGATCGCGAGCTTCTTTTCCTTGGCCAGTCGCACGGATTCCATTACCGAGCGCACGCCGGTCGGATCTACGGCCATCGGCTTCTCGCAAAAGACGTGTTTGCCCGCTTCCACCGCGGCTCGGAGATGGATCGGGCGAAAGCCGCCAGGCGTGGCAATGAGGACGACGTCGATCCCGCTCGCGAGCACCTTCTGATATGCATCGAGGCCCACGAATCGCCGTGCGTCATCGACGCTCACGACACCTGGCTTTTCGGCGAACTGTTTGTTCAGGATGGCGTGGCTTTTCTCGATCTGCTCGGGGAAGACATCGCCCAGCGCCCACAGCTCGACATTGCTATCGGCCTGGAGTGCCTGCGAGGCCGCACCCGTGCCGCGCCCGCCACAGCCGATCAGCCCGAGCTTGAGCTTGTCGCTCTGGATATTTGCGCCGCGCAGCGGGGTCAGGCTCGCAGCGAGCGCGGCAGCGGCGGAAGTCTGGAGGAAAGTGCGACGGCTGGGATGGGTGGGAGGATTCATGAGGGTGCGGAGTGAATCCTCGGCAGAGCGCGTGGCTTAGCCGTGGCGATGTGGAAGTGCACTGCTACAGCTCGCGGAGCCGGGCGCGGAAGAACTGCTCCGGGCCGGACACTGGGCCAGTGATGGTGAGCACGCCGCCGGGCGCGGCGAGGTCTTGATTGCCGGGCACGTCCCACAGGCTCCACGTCTGCAGGTCGCTTGAAGTTTCGATCTGCGCGGAGCGGTTGGCGGGGACATTGAGGGACACGGTGACGTTGCTACCGAGCATGCTGGGCGAGGTGCGCAGGAAGCTCGCGCCGTCGAGTGGCGCAGTGCCGGCGGTAAACTCGGCGGCGTTGTCACTCCCGTCGCCGTCGGCGTCGAAGCCCGGTTCACCTTCCGCACTATTGGCGGAGCCAAACTGCGCGAGGCGCCAGTCGGCGTAGGTCTGGCGATTGATCAGCGCGGTGCTCTCGATCCACTGTGTGACGAGCGTGATCTTGGCCTGGTCGGTGACATTGCTGCCGATCGGGGGCATCCGGGTGAAGCCATTCGTCACGGCCATGCGGCTGAGCATGACGGAAAACTGCGGTTCGTCCGGGACAATGAGTTTGTGGTTGGGGTTGCCGCCGTTGTTCGTGGCGGGACCGTTGATCAAGCCAGTGAGATCGAGCGGCGTCGTGATGCGTCCGTCCCATTGCGCCGGTGCGCCGGTGCCTCCTGGCTTGTGGCAGTAGGCGCAATTCACGTCGAGGTAACTGCGCACACGGGCTTCGAGGGGGAAGCCCGTGTCGACGGGCGCGGTGAGTTCGTCCGGGCGCAGGTGGCGCGGGAGGATGTTGGGCGACTCGGGAGTGTTGGAAAAATATCCGGCGCTGTGCAGGAGCGTGATCTGGTTGCCGGCGAAGGTATTCATGATGCCGCTGAGATTGAGCTGTCGCGTGTTCGACGACAGCGCGTGGCCGGCGGCGGGCGTGTGACAGGAGAGACATTCGCTGCGGCTCGGGATGCGCCACGTCTGCGGGGTGTTCGTGCCGCCGACGTTGATGGTGAAGGGAATGTCCACGCCTTCATCGGGCACGAGCGTGGCGTCGGTCTGCGCGTCGTTCCAGCGGTAGCTCACGCCGTAGGCGCCAGTCTCGGTCTTCACGAGCAGCCGGGTCTCGACGCGGCGTTTGGTGGCCGGATTGCCTCGGGTCAGCTCGAGGTCGAAGTGCTTCACCCACACTTGTCCGGTCGGGAAGGTCCACAGGCCATCGCGCGACCAAGTCATCGTGCCGACCGCGTCCGGGATGGTGAGCCAGCGGCGTTTGATGCCGTGATCGCTCCAGAAGGGAAGGTTCACGTCGTAGGCGACGAGCCCGGGATTTGGCGAGAGATCGGTGAGGTCGGCGAAGACGCCGGTCTCGCCGAGCGTCGCGGGATAACCGGTGGTCGGCACGCCGCCGACGAGCCGGCGGATGCGGCCATTGTCGAGGTCGGCCATGAGGATGTCGCCATTCGAGGGATCGCGGCCAAAGGCGCTGATGCCACCTTCACCGGCGATGCGCTCCGCGGGCGTCGCGCCATTCGCGCCGCTGCGGCGGATGGTCCAGATGTTACCGGTGACGTAGTCGGCGAAGAGGTAGGCGCCGAAGAGTTCCGGAAAACGATTCCCGCGATAGACGAAGCCGCCGGTGATCGAGAAGCCGCCGGTGGTCCCGCTGTTGTGCGGATAATCGTGGATCGGCCGCGTGCCGTAGAGCGTGTCGAAGTTCGCCGGCGCCTGCGCGGATTTCGGTCCGTTGATGAACCCCTCGCGGAGCGCCCAGCCGTAGTTCCCGCCGCGCGTCACGATATCGACTTCCTCACGAGCGCCGCCGCCCACGTCGCCAGCCCAGAGATCGCCGGTGGTCGGATCAAAGGACATGCGCCACAGATTGCGGAAGCCGGTGGCCCAGAACTCCGAGCGCACATAGGGCAGTTCGCCAGCCGGGATCGCCGCGCCATTGTGCGTGCCGGTCCACGAGCCACCCTGGCTGGTGGGGACGTAAGGATTGTCGATCGGAATGCTGTAACGCGCGACGCCGGCATCGCGGATCACGGCGTCGGCGGGTGGATTCACGGGATAGTCCGCCGGGTTCGGATGCGCGTTCGGCTCGAGATTTCCCGGACGCTTATCCACGTCGATGCGGAGGATCGCGCAGAAGAAATCCTTGGTGATGCGCTGGCTGTTGTTGCCGGTGTCGTTCTGATCTCCCTCGTCGCCGGTGGTGATGTAGAGGTAGCCGTCGCCGCCGAAGTGCAGGTCGCCGCCGTTGTGATTTCCGAAGTCATCCTGCTGCTCGATGAGGATCAGCTCGGAGTTCAGATTGGCGACGTTCGGATTCCCCGCCTGCACGGTGAAGCGCGAGACGCGCTGGAAGATCGGGGACGATCCGTTGGCGCTGTCCTTGTCCACGCAGTAGTTCACGTAGAAGTGGCCGTTCGTCGCGTAATTCGGGTGAAAGGCGACGCCGAGGAAGCCGCGCTCGCCGCCGGCAACGATCACTTCGTTCGGATTGGCGGGAAGGTTGCGGCTGCTGAGCAGCGTGGCGAGATCGAGGAAGGTGGTGGCCGTCGGAGTGGCGGCGGCGACATTGGGAATGACGCGCAGCAGCCCGCCGCGTTGCGTCACGAAGAGTCGCTGCGTCTCCCCGGGCGGAGTCGCGAGCGCCACGGGATCGGCGAAGGCGAGATTCCCAAAGGCTTCGACCACTTGATACGCCGCCGGCGGCAGCGTTGCAGGCACATTCAAAGTGGGCGCGGTGAGCCGGAGCGCGGAGGAAAAATTTACCGTCACCGTCGTCGGCGCCGAGACTCCGACCAGATTGCTCGCGCGATAGGTGAAGGTGTCGCTCGCCGGCGTACCCGTGGTGTGGGTGTAGAGGATGCGCCCAAACGGATCGAGGGTCGCGGTGCCGAACTGCGGTGTGTCCACGATCTCGAGGCCCACGGCGTTCGCATCGTTCGCGCGCACCGAGATGCTCGCTTTTGCTCCGGGATTCATCGTGATCGCGTCCGGCTGCACGGTCGGCAGCGCCGTGGGATTCGGCCCAAGCGCGCGGCTCGCGGCGATCTCCGCCGGGCGGAACGCCTGATCGTAGATGCGCACTTCGTTGAAGTCGATGCGGGCGAGGGGATCAGCCGTGTATTGGGAGCGCCCGAGCCAGTTGTTCACATCCTCGAGATTCGAGAGGCGGAAGTTCACGTCGATCGAGCGAGCGAGCGCCGCATTCGCATACCACGAGGCGCGGCCACCCGTTGCCGGGAAGGCGCCGACGCCAATTTCAAAGACGAGCGTGTAATGGACTTCGGTATTTGCGGGCGTGGGGATCGCGCTGTCGCCGGTGACCGCTGCACCACCATTGATCCGACCTTCGAGGCGCTGCCCATTCAGGCTGGAGCGGCCGATATTGAGCGCGAGATCGTCCACATTCGTCGTCGTGGTGGCACCCGGTGAGGTCGTCGAGTTGGCGGTCACTTCACCCGCCGCCGCGCCCGCTCCGACGCCAGCGGCGATGCTCATCCGGCCGAAATCGAAGAGGCGTTGGTTGTTGAGGTGCGCGACCGGCGTCGCCCAGATCTCGACGGTGAGATTGGTCTTCGAGGAGACGATGCCATTCGGCAGATCGACGTAGGGAAAGATGACATTGGCCGCGGCAGTGCCCGCGTTGACGGTGTTTCCGCTACCGGGAAGGCGTAGTGCCGTGCCAGTGAAAGACGCGCGGTTTGTGCCCGTGGGGCCGCCGCCGACGACGGTGGCGGTTGCGCCAGAGATGGAGTCCGGGATGGTGAGGCCGGCGGCGACGGTGCCCGCGGTGTTGTTAAAGGACCAGCGGTTGAGAAGCGCGGCCGACGCCGGGGAGAATCCCACGGCGAGCAGACACAGGAGTGAGGTAAACGTTTTCATGGAAGAATGCGCGGCCATCGTGTGTGCTCGGCGCCGCACCCCGAAGGCCGTTGGCGAAGATATTATCGCGGCTCCTCAGGGTGCCAAGTGCCTCAACTTTTTTCCTCCTTCCAACCTCCATTCTGGGCTCGGGACGGACACGTGCAGACGATCCTCGGCGCGCTATGCCGTCCCCGATCTGGTGTCGTGTTCGAGCGGGAACGCTGGGAACTCGACGATGGCGATTTCCTCGATCTGGATTGGGCGCGTGTCGGGAGTCGGCGGCTCGCGATCCTATCCCACGGGCTCGAGGGCTCTTCCGCGCAGGGTTACATCCGCAGCCTGGCCACGGCGCTCGGTGCAGCGGGGTGGGACGTACTCGCCTGGAATCTTCGCGGCTGCAGCGGCGAGCCGAATCGCCTTCCGCGCTTCTACCACAGCGGCGAGACCGGGGATCTGCGCGCGATTGTGGGCCGCGTCGCAGATCCTTATGAAAGTGTCGCGCTCGTCGGGTTCAGTCTCGGAGGAAATATCACGCTGAAATATCTCGGCGAAGCACCGCCGCATCCGCGCGTGACCCGCGCCGCGACGGTTTCCGTGCCGATCGATCTCGCGAGCTGCGCGCGCCGCCTGGATCGCGACCGCGGTAACGTCCTCTACCTGCGGCGATTCCTCGGCACGATGCGCGCGAAGATCGCCGCGAAGGCCCGGCAATTTCCCGCGAGCTTCGATGTGACCGGATTGGATCGCGTCACGACATTCGAGCAATTCGATGGACGCTTCACCGGCCCGCTCCACGGCTTCCGGGATGCGCAGGACTACTGGGCAAAGTCGAGCGCACGACAGTTCCTCCCGAACCTCACCATTCCCACGCTCCTCCTGAACGCGCGCAACGATCCCTTTCTCACGCCTGCCTGCTTCCCCGAGTCCGAAGCCGCCGCCACTCCGCACCTCTTTCTGGAAGCTCCCGAGTCCGGCGGCCACGTCGGCTTCGTGGATCTCAGGGGCGGCCCGTGGTGGAGCCGGCGAGTCGTTGAGTTTCTCGCCGAAAGCTCAGCCCTTGAGCTTTGAGGTATCGTCCCGCACTGTCCCGCCCCGCTTTTCCCATGCTCACCATCCGCAATCTCAAAAAATCCCACGGTGGCCGCGTCCTCTTCGAAGACGCCGCCCTCCAGGTGAACTACGGCGAACGTGTCGCCCTCGTGGGGCCGAATGGCGCCGGCAAGTCCACCCTCTTCAATATCGTGCTGAAGAAAGAAGAGCCCGACTCCGGCACCGTCGAGCGCGATGCGTGGACCATGATCGGCTACCTCCCGCAGGAGTCCGAACCCGTCGGTGGCGAGACCGTGCTCGACGTCGCCACCGGCCGGGCAGGGGAGCTCCCGGCCCTGGAGGCAAAGCTGCACGCGCTCGAGCAGGCAGGCAATGTGGACGGCCCCGAGTATCTCGAAGCCCACGCCAAGCACGAAGCGCTCAGCGATCCACAGGTCGACGCGAAGGCGAAGAAAATGCTTGGCGGCCTCGGCTATCGCGAGACCGACTTCGCGCGCCCCGCCAAGGAGATGTCCGGCGGATGGGTCATGCGCGCCCACCTCGCGCGGCTCCTCGTCATGGAGCCCGACCTCCTGATGCTCGACGAGCCCACGAACCACCTCGACCTCCTCTCGTTGCTCTGGTTGCAAAAGTATCTCAAGAACTATTCCGGCGCCGTGCTCCTCATCTCGCACGATCGCGAGTTCATGGATGAGATCGTGGAGAAAGTGTACGAGATCAACGAGCGCAAACTCCTCGAATACGCCGGGAACTACACCGTCTTCCTCGAGCAACGCGAAGCCGCTTACATCCGCCAGGAAGCCGCCTACAAAAACCAGCAGAAGGAAATCGCCAACCTCCGCGAGTTCTACGACCGCTTCCGCCAGGTCGCCTCGAAAGCCTCGCAAGCCATGAGCAAACTCAAGCAGATCGAGCGCATGGAGCTGATTGAAAAGCCGGTGCCGCCGAAGAAACCCTTCCGCTTCAACATCCCCCAACCCGTGCGCAGCGGCCAGCGCGTCATGGCGCTCGAAGGCATCCACATGGCCTACGGCGACAACGTCGTCTATCGCGGACTCGACCTCGACATCGAGCGCGGCGAACGCACCGTCCTCGTCGGCCCCAATGGCGCCGGAAAATCCACGCTGATCAGGATCCTCGCCGACGAAATCAAGTTTCAAAAAGGCAAACGCACCCCCGGCCTGAATGCCAAGATCGGTTACTTCAGCCAGCACCGCTCCGCCACCCTCGATCCGGCGAAGACCGTGCTCCAGGAAGTAATGGCCGCCAATGGCACCCTGAGCGAGAACGAAGCCCGCGGCATCCTCGGCTCCTTCCTCTTCCGCAAAGAGGAAATCTACAAGAAGACCGAGATCCTGAGCGGCGGCGAAAAGACCCGCCTGAACCTTATCAAATTCCTCGTCGATCCGCCGAACCTCCTCCTCATGGACGAGCCCACCACCCATCTCGAC
>JANPIS010000064.1:0-2107 GCA_031425095.1 Chthoniobacteraceae bacterium | reverse complement strand
GACATGATGCGCCCGAGTTCGCCACGGTAGAAATGCGACATCGCGGTGACGTAGCTCCCATCGAGCTTGGGCGGAGCGGGTTCGTCGGGCATGGGCAAGGAGCGCGGGGGAGACGATTGGCGGACGCGGCGTCGATTGTCGAATAACGAATCTACTGAGGACGCGTCACTCCGCCGCGAACCCGCGATAATACCAGCGGTGGAGACGGTGCGGGCACATGCCGCAGCGGTAGAGCAGGAGCATCGTGGCGTTGCGCGCGGTGGTGCGCCATGGGCCGCGGCGCTGGTGATGGCGGGCCGAAGTGGCGATCGGGGGATCGAGCAGGACGGAGCGCCCCGAGCGGCGCAGTCGGCGGGAGAACTCGACGTCTTCCATGAGCGGAATTTCCGCGAAACCGCCGAGTTGCTCGAACCGGTCCCGCCGGACGAAGATCGACTGGTCCCCATAGAAAGTGCCGACGCGGCTGTTCCAGGTGCGAGTGACTATTTCCATCCAGGCGAAGCCGCGGTGGCGGTCGTCGTGCTTCCGATGAAAGGCGCCGCCGATAGTGTGGGGATCGCGAAGGGCGGCGGAAAGCGCGTCGAGGTGCGCCTGCGTGAGATCGGTGTCAGCGTGTTGGAAGAGCAGCGCATCGGTCGTCGCGAGACGTGCGCCGGCGTTCATTTGCGCGCCGCGATTTGGCCGCGGGCATGTGGCGATCCGGGCGCCGGCCGCGGCGGCGATGTGGCGTGGTTCCTCGGTCTCGGAGGCGTCCGCCACGATCACTTCCATGATGCCGGCCAGCGGCTGGATGCGGGCGAGGAGTCCGCGCAAAGCGGTCGCGTCATTCCAGCAGGGAACCACGATGCCGATCGAAGGCCCGGCGCCGTTTCCAGGCGCAGACGAGACGTCTGCGCCGGACCTCACGGCTGATCCTTTTTCAGCAGGGCTTCACGTGCGCGCTCGAGCCGGGTCCGCTCCTTGGCGGAGAGGCTGGCGATGCCGGACTTCGCGATTTTGTCGAGGAGGGCGTCCATCTCGGAGACGGCGTCGGATTCATCCTCCCGGCGCGCCGCCGTCGCTGGAGTGGGCAGCACGCGGAACTTCGGCTTGCGCCCGGGCAGCCGGATCGACGGCAGCGAGAAGCCTCCGCGCGCTCGCTGCACGAAGGCCAGCGCGAGCGGCGTCGTGGTCCAGAGCACCAGCAGCATCGAGATCGCATGGTAGGCGAAGCCCTGCAGCGTGTAGATCGCGAAGAAGACGATCGCGATCCACTTTGCGGCGACGCCGAAGAAGACGGCGACCGACGGGTACAGCGCGGCAAATGCGACGAAGATCGCGAAGTGCAGCACCGTCGAACCTGAGAAATCCGTGACCACAAACAGCCCGGCGAGCGTCAGCACCAGCGGTGCGATGATGACCAGCGCGCAGTAGAGCTGCAGAAACGCCCGCCGACCGAGGAAGCGCTCCACTTCCCGCCCAAACTGAAAGAGCAGCCACATCTCGATGGCAAACCACAGCCCCTGCGCCGCGGGATGGACGAACGCATAGGTGATGAACTGCCAGAATGCACCGCGCGTGAAGATGTCGGTGCTCGAGAAGCTGAGCTGCTCCAGCCCGCCCCGCAGGCCGCTGCCCTCGGCGAGCGCGTAAAGGATGAAAGCCACGACATGCACGATGACCAGCAAGGTCGCCGCATGAATCGGATACCCGCGGAAGTAGGTGATCGGACGGTGGTCTTCGGAGTATTCGTTGCCAAACATGCGGCGCGGGTGTCCGGGATGATGCCTGTCGTCGGGCTCTGGCGCAAGCGGCAGGGTCCGCGCGCGTGCGATCTGCGGAAAGAAGTCGCGCCGCGCAGACTTTCCGCCTTCACTGGCGATCCCATGGACCACGCCAATCGCGAACTCCGTGTCGGCCTGCCCTCGGGCAGCCTGCAGGAGCCGACCATCGCCCTTTTTGCCAAAGCCGGATTCCACATCGCGGTGGCGAGCCGCTCGTACAAGCCACGCGTCGATGATCCGGAGATGACGATCCGGCTGCTGCGCGCGCAGGAAATCTCGCGCTACGTCGAGCACGGCTTCCTCGACTGCGGGCTCACCGGCAAGGACTGGATCGCGAACAACAG
>JANPIS010000063.1:0-13222 GCA_031425095.1 Chthoniobacteraceae bacterium | reverse complement strand
TCGAGGCAGAAGTAGGCGAGGCGCTCAAATTGGAAGCGATCCTCGGGCTTCGCTTCGGCGAGGGACGGCTCGAGCTTGGCGGTCACGACTTCCAGCGAATGCGGGTTCAGATGATGGCGGAAATCGCCGTCGGCTTCCGGTTCGGCGACGGTGAAGAGGCGATCGTAGAGCCGCACCTCCGCCTCCACGGCGTGCGCGGCGCTCACCCAGTGGATCGTGCCTTTCACTTTCCGGCCGGACGTGGCGCCGCCGGATTTCGATTCGAGATCCGCGGTGCAGCGCAGCTCCACCACGTTGCCGGCGGCGTCTTTCACGATCTCGTCGCACTTGATGATGTAGGCGTATTTGAGCCGCACTTCGCCGCCGGGCTTGAGGCGGAAATATTTCGGAGGCGGCACTTCTGCAAAGTCGTCGCGATCGATCCACACTTCACGACTGAAAGGCACCGGGCGCGTGCCGGAGTTTTCATCGGCGGGATTGTTCGTTGCGTTCAGTTGCTCGGTCTGCCCTTCGGGGTAGTTCGTGATCGTGACTTTGAGCGGACGCAGCACGGCGAGCCGGCGCTGCGCGGAGGTGTTTAACTCGTCGCGGACGACGTGCTCAAAGACCGCAACGTCGGTGAGGCTGATGAACTTCGTGACGCCGACGCCGATCGCGAAGCGCCGCAGCGCGGCCGCGGTGATGCCGCGCCGGCGCATGCCGCTGATCGTGGGCATGCGCGGATCGTCCCACCCGGAGACGATCTTCTCGGTCACGAAGGTGAGGAGCTTGCGCTTTGAGACCACGACGTGACTCGGGATGAGCTTCGCAAATTCATACTGACGCGGGCGTGGCTGGCGCACGGGGAGATTGTCGAGGATCCAATCGTAGAGCGGCCGATGGACCTCAAACTCCAGAGTGCAGACGGAGTGCGTGATGCCTTCGATGGCGTCGCTCAGGCAGTGCGCGTAGTCGTAGAGCGGATAAATGCACCACGCGTCACCGGTGTGATGATGGGCGACGTGCCGGATGCGATAGAGCAGCGGATCGCGCAGCCAGACATTCGGCGCATCCGCTTCGATCTTTGCGCGCAGCGTGCGGGCGCCATCGGGAAACTCGCCCGCTTTCATCCGCGCAAAGAGGTCGCGATTTTCCGCCACGGTGCGATCGCGAAACGGCGACGGCTTCCCTGCGATTCGCAACGCGTCGGTTTCCTCTGGCGTGAGATCGCAGACGAAAGCCTTGCCGGCATCGATGAGCATCACCGCGTAGTCGTGGAGCTGCTGAAAGTAATCGCTGGCGTAGAAGGGCTCGGTGCCTTCGCCGAGCGGGACGCGCTGTGCGGTGGTGTCGCCGATGCGTTTTACGCGCAGCACGTGATCCGCCCAGCCGTCGATGAGCCAGCGCACGTCGGCGATGATGGCGTCCACGTATTCCACCTCCTCCTTGGCCGGATTCGTGTCGTCCATGCGCAGATGGCAGACGCCGCCGAACTCGCGCGCGATGCCGAAGTTCAGGCAGATGGATTTCGCGTGGCCGATGTGCAGGTAGCCATTCGGCTCGGGCGGAAAGCGCGTGACGATCTGCGGATACTTCCCCTCCGCGACGTGCGCAGCGACGATGTCGCGGATGAAATCGGAAGGCGCGGGTGCGGCGGCGGGATCAGGGGTGCTCATTCAGAAAGTGGCAGGGGCGGTCTATGAAGGTGGCAGTTTTCGCCGACAAGGAGAATAGCCATCTAGCTCAGCGCGGTAGCGAGACGTTCGTAATCGGCGAGGGAGTTGTAGGCTTGCGCGGAGATGCGGAACCAGCGGCGCGGCGGTGTGCCCCAGCGGATGAAGGGAACCTCGATGTGATGTTCACGAAAGAGGCGCGTCTGGTCGGGGTCGAAGCGTTCGATGACGGCACTGGAGGTGCCGCCGCCCGTCTGGAAGCGGGCGGGCAAGGGGAGCGTGGCCATGGAGCCGAGCATGGTCTCGGGACATGGCGCATCGAGAGCGAGGCGCTCGCAAAGCAGGCGGCGCGCGGTGACAGCGAGGTCGTGATTGCGGCGCATGAGTTCGGCGATGCCGCCGGGGAAAAGCGATGCGCACCAGCGGATGGCGTCACCCGCGCAGAGCCATGCCGTGACGTCGCCAGTGCCCTGCCAATCGAAGCGATCGTGGAAGGCGCTGCGTCCCGCGCGGCGCGTATTGTAGCCGTGACTGATGACCGCGGGCTGAATGGCTTCCTGTCGATCCGCGCGGGCGTAGAGAAAGCCGGTGCCGCGCGGGGCGCAGATCCATTTGTGCAAATTGCCCGTGTAGTAGGCGGCGCCGAGTGACGGCACATCCAGTGGCAACATGCCCGGCGCGTGCGCACCATCGACGAGCGTCTCGACGCCGCGCGCGGTGAGTTCACGGACGACTTCCGCGATGGGCAGGATGATCGCCGTGGGGCTGGTGACGTGATCGAGCAGTGCGAGCCGGGTGCGCGGCGTCACGGAGGCGAGCACCGCCGCGACGGCTTCATCCGGGCTGGAGATGGGGAAGGGGATGGGTGCCACGACGACCTTCGCGCCACTGCGGCGCGCGACTTCGACGAGGACGTTGCGGCATGCGTTGTAGGCGTGATCGGTCGTGAGCAATTCATCGCCCGGCGCGAAGTCGAGCGAGCGGAGCACGGCGTTCACGGCGCTGGTGGCATTTGGCACGAAGGCGATCGTTTCCTCCGGAGCCTGCACCAGCCGCGCGACCTCCGTGCGTGCGTCATCGAGCGGACCTTCAAGATCGCGCCAGAGGAAAGCGACGGGCTCGCGTTCCATCTGTGCGCGCAGTTCGCTCTGCCGCTCGACGATCACCCGCG
Source organism: Chthoniobacteraceae bacterium (assembly GCA_031425095.1). Taxonomy (GTDB): domain Bacteria; phylum Verrucomicrobiota; class Verrucomicrobiia; order Chthoniobacterales; family Chthoniobacteraceae; genus JANNXQ01. Next base: position 10,399 of record JANPIS010000063.1, on the reverse strand, counting down.
GACACGCCCCGAAGGAGCCGTGATTGAGGAAGGTGACTGCGGGATCGAGCGACCACTGAGGGAAGAGTGCGCCGGGCATCGGCAATGTAGGAGTGACGTCTCGCCGCAGGGCAAGCTGCTTGTTGCGCGTTTTATCGCAGACCTAAGTGACCGCCGTGGCCTAGGTTCTTCGCCCCATGCATTCCTCGCTCCGCATCCTTCTGGCTTTCCTCGCCGTCTCGCTCTCCGCTACCGCTCGCGAATGGAGGGTCACATCGGCCGCGGAGTTCGCGGCGGCCGCGGCGCAGCCCGGCGACTCCATCGTGTGGGCGGCGGGCCGCTACACGGATGTGACGATGCGGATGAAGATGCAGGGCACCGAGGCCGCGCCGATCACGCTCCGCGCGGAGAAGGCGGGGAGTGTGATCTTCACCGGCGCGAGCCAGCTCGAAGCGCGCGGCGCGTGGCTCGTGATCGAAGGGCTGACCTTCGAGGCCACGACCATCGATCCGATCATGCTCAAGGACGCGGTGCATTGCCGCGTGACGGCCTGCACCGTGCGCGCCTGCAATCCGGAAGGGGTGCGCATTCACTATCTGCGTCTAGGCGGCAGTCGCAGCGCGGACAACCGCGTGGACCACTGCACCTTTGAGGACAAGCGCACCGATGGCGTGATGCTCGTGGTCGATGGCGATGAAGGGAAACTCACGCTCCGCACGCGAATCGATCATAATGTCTTCCGTGGCATCGTGAAAGCGGTGCGCAATGGGATGGAGGCGATTCGCGTCGGTGACTCCAGCTTTCAGCACATCGACGCGCACACCATCGTGGAAGAGAACCGCTTTGAAGACTGCCGCGGCGATGCCGAAGTGGTCTCGGTGAAATCCAGCGCGAACACGATCCGCGGTAACGTCTTTGCCGGATGCGACGGCGCGGCGATCGTCCTGCGGCATGGCGATCGCAATGTGGTCGAAAGCAATCGCATCGACGGCCAGGGACGCGAAAGGGCTGGCGGCATCCGCATCCACGGCGCGGGTCAAGTCGTGCGCGGAAATGTGATCGAACGCACCGGAACCTTCGCGATCGCGCTGCCGGCGGGTAATTCCAAAATCAAAGAGACCGGTCACGCCCCTGTGCGGGACGCGCTTATCGAAGGAAATACGATCACGAATCCCGCGGGCGCGGTCTTCGTCCTCGGTGAGCCGCATGATGACAAGAAGAAGCAGGACACCGCACCGACGGGCGTTGTCTTTCGGAAAAATACTTTCGGAGCCGAGAAGGCGACCGTCTTCCTAAAAACGGAAGGCGGCGTGAAGTGGGAGTGAGATAGTGCGGGGCTCAACGTCCCGCGACGGTCTTCGGAGCAGCAGCAGCGCGAAGTGCGGCCATGGCTTCGGCCGGGATGCGATCGAGCGACTCGACGTAGAAGACCTCACACGCGCCGCGGCCAGTGTCGTCGCGCGTGCGCGACGTATTCCACGAGTAGCCGTCCGGTCCTGACACATCGACGAGCCAGCCGCGCATGACCACGATCTCACCCTCGCGGAGACGCGCGATCTGCTGTTTCACGTCTGCGTTCGCCGAGATCACGTGGTGATTGCCGGCGTGACGCATGATTTCGCTCGGCGGGCGTGGAGGCGCACCTTCCCAGCGGTAAAAAAAGAAGCGGTTCCCCATCGATAAATCGAGTTGGTCCAACACTGCCTGATCGGACATCGCACCCCAGCCGAGGGCGACATCCACGGGGACGAGATCGCTCCCCGGACGATCGCGATACCGCCGGGTGCCGAGGACGCGGCCGCAGATGGAGTAGGTCGCGACGCCAGAGATGCGGAAGCCGTTCAACTCGGCGAGTGGGGTGGGGGAGATTTCGTGCTGCTCAGGTTCGACCGGCACCAACATTCCCGCCTCGTGGCGGATCGGCCGCGATTCCCACTGGCGCATGCCGAGCCAGGCGAGGCCGGCAAGAAGAAGGAGTTTCGGAAGGTGCCGCACTCCGGCGGAAGTAGCACCGGCGGTGCCATCCGGATGGCCTGCCGGCAAAGGATTTGTGTCGCGCCGTTAGTAAGCCGTCTTCGGCGGGAAGACGACGTGCCACGCGGTGCGGACGATGATAACCCAGTCCAGCAGCAGCGACCAATTTTCGAGATAGTAGAGATCGGAGTGGATGCGATCGATAAGGTCCTGATCGCGGCGTGCCTCGCCGCGCAATCCGCGGACCTGCGCCAGCCCGGTGATCCCTGGCTTGATGAAGCTCCGCACGCGGTAGAAATTCGCGATCTCGCCGAAGAGTTCGTCGTGATCCACAAGGTGCGGGCGCGGACCGACGACACTCATCTCGCCTTTGAGCACGTTCACGAATTGCGGGAGCTCATCGATGCTCAGCTTGCGCATCCAGCGTCCGGTGCGGAAGACCCGGCAATCGTCCTCGGTGGCCTGCCGCGCTTCGTCGCCGTGGTTCACGTGCATCGTGCGATACTTCAGGATCTGAAATTCCTGATTGTATTTCCCGGTGCGGCGCTGGGTGAAAAAGAGCGGTCCATGAGACTGCGCGCGATGGCAGAGCCACACGGCGAGACTCGTGAATGGGAGCACGAAGACGACGACTGGAAGGGCGATGAGAATGTCGAAGACCCGCTTCATCATTCGTCCGATCGGGCACTCCAGCGGTTCCTGGCGGAAGGCGAGGAAGTGGAAGCCGTCGTCCTCGAGGAAAAGCACCGAGCGGTGCAGCTTGTCCTCGAGATCATTCACGATGAAGAGCCGGACGCCCATCTTGTCGCAAAGATTGCCGAGTCCGACGATCTGGTCGGGTGACATTGGCAAATCGAGCATGATGAGCTGCGAAGGCCGGGTGTCCTTGATGATCCGCTCGACTTCGCTGAAGCCGCCGAGCACCGGCAGGCGGTCGCCCTCGAGTGGCGTCGGATCGTCCGTGATGAGGCCGATGGTGCGGAAGCCGTAACTCGATTTCCGTTCCAGCCAGGAGGAGAGCTTCCGCGCGTGATCGCGCGAACCGAGCAGGAGCGTGGTCGCAGGATGATAGGAGAAAACAAAGCGCGCCAGAAACGGCGGGAAGACTTTGTTTGAGACGACCAGCGCACAGTACAGCAGAGGCGCGAGGGTGAAGAGAAACGTGCGGGAGATGGCGATGTCCTTTTGCGCCACGAGGAAGACGAGCAGCGCACCGATGATGATGCACGTCTGGCGCAGGGCGATGCCGTGGCTGCGGACGACATCAAGGTGGAGCAGGTTCCCTTGCGCGAGCTTCGATCGCCAAAGATCCACGAGAAACGCGATCGCAACGACGATCGAATAGGCAAAGTATCGATCGTTTGCCGGCGCGCTTTCACCGCCGCGGACGGTATTCGAAAAGAAGAAGACCCACGCCCAGAAGAGTGCCACGACCATCATCGCCTGCATCGCCCAGTGCAGGAGGTTCAAACCTCGCACGCGATTCGAGATCATGCGGAATCGCGAGATGCACGGCGCTCGCCGAGGCTCTCAAGGGTGCAAAAGGTGGAGCGTAGTGCGGAGTGATTCAATCGATCGTCCCGCCGAAGCATGCGCCCTGCCATACCTCCCACGCCGACTGCGGCTGCTAGTTCCCCCCGGAGGCTGGCGAACCACCCAATGGAAGCGGAAATGAACATGAGCAGACGAAGTTTTGAGAGTCCAAAAAGCGCCATCGGCGCGACGCTCTGACTGCTCTAAATCGTGAAGGATGGCTGCCGAAACGGCAAGTGTTGATTCGGTGGCAAATGCAACGAACACGGAAATTTCATGCGCCCAGAGCGCGCAGTTGTGACGCGACGCGCGGTGAAGCCACACCGTTGGTTCACGGGGAATAAGACGCACTGCCAGAGCAAACTGGCTCAAGCATTTCCGAAACGAACCCGGGTGCGTTATCAACGGGTGGGCCTGGAAACCGGGAGACCGCACTCATGCGCCCCCGAGCCTCGGCGGGCGATCCGTGTTTAGTGCTTATGCCCGGATTTGCCGTCCGTGCAGCAGGAGCCAGTGGTCGAGCAGCAGTCCTTCTTCGGAGCGGTCGAACAAGCGGAGAGTGAAAGGGCGAAGGCAGCGGCGACGAGGAGCAGGAGGCTTTTCATAGAGGGAGGAGGATTGCGAACACCTGTCCCGGCGGCAAGCGACTATTTGGCCTGAAGTCGCCCAAGTACCTCAGTCCACGAAGGGGCGCTGCCAGTCAGCGTTCTTTCGCCGGCAGCCCGTCCGGCAGATCGCTGAAGTTTTTCCGCGAGAGGTAGGCCCAAATCGCCTGAATCTGCTTCTCTGCTTCGCCGCTCGCGATTTCGGCCGCGGGCCAGATAGTCGGCATTCGCGTCCCGGGGCGGAGCACTTGCGGATCGCGGAGGAAGCGGCGGAACCAATCCCACTTGAGCCGCTGGCTGGTCGTCGCGAGATCCAACCCGGGTGTGCCGAGTGACTTTGCGCCATCGAAGGAGTGACAATTGATGCAAGCCAGCCCTCCAGTGCCGATGAGCTTGCGACCGAGTTCCGCCTCGGTTTCGTCCGTCGCAGCGGGTTCCGCGGCTGCTTCCGGGGGCGAGTCCACCGTGTCGAGAAGCGCAGGCAGGTGGCCGACGTTCGCTTCTCCAAAAAGCGACATGCGCGTGGCCATGTGCGGCCGCGGGTTGCCGCCTTCCACGAGCACGCGCCGGAGCTCTTCGGGTCGCAGCTTTGCACCGATGCCGGTCAAGGCCGGTGGGATCCGGCCTTCGTCGCCCAGGTCGATGCCGCCGATCGTCGTGAGAAAATCGCGCCGCATTCCGTCCACGCCGCCTCGGCGATCGCGGCTGTGGCACGCGTAGCAGTTCAGCACGGTCAGCGTCCGGCGGATCTGCTGCGCTGGCTCCAGCGGAACATCGAGCACCTCCTGGCTCCCGAGCGCGGACTGGATCACCACCCGCTGGCGATCGGTGAGTTCGAAGCGCGGCACGCCCGGTTTCGCCACCGGTGAGATGCAGCCCGCCGGTTGCCGCGAACGAAGTTCGGCAAACGGGCGAGCCTTCCGTCCGGCCACGTCCGATCCCGCGTGACAACCCGCGCAATTCATCTGTGCGAATAGCTCCTTTCCACGCGCGGCTTTCGCCGGATCCGGGGCGAAGCTCGTGTGGCCGAGTGGCGTCATTTGCGATGATGCGCCGCCTGCAGCCTGCTCCCGCAAGAGCCAAGTCGCGACCGCGTCGGCTTCGGTCTGGTCGAGCAACATCGCCGGCATTCGCCCCGAAGGTCGAGTCTCGAGCGGATCACGCAGAAAGTCCGACAGCGCGGCGACGGTGAACTTCCGCGCGAGATCACCGAGCGGCACCGATACCTGCCGGAGCCGTTCGAATTCCTCCTGCGCCGCCGCGTCCGCAGCACTGCTCGCCGGCAATTCCGCCGGCGCATGGCACATCACGCAACCCGTCTCGTGATAGAGCCGTTTGCCGGCAGCCATCAGCGTGTCCGTGGCGGCATGGTCCGCCGCTGGAGCCGGGCTCTGGAGACTGAGGAGAAAGTGCGTCAGTGCATCCGCGGCTTCGGCTTTCTCCGCCGGTGGAAGCGCGTGCAAGGTGTCAGGCATCAGAGTGCCCGGCTGAGTGGCCTGGGGATTTTCGAGAAAGGCCCGGATCCATTGCGGCGTCAACCGACTGCCCTTGGTGCCGAGGACCGGCGACCGCCGCGATGCAAGACGCTTCCCGACTTCTTCGGCCGGCTCGTGGCACGCCGCGCAATTCATTTCGCTGATGAGAATTTCACCGGGCGACACCTCCGCGCGTCCGGCGCTCAAAAGGCTCGCGGCTGCGAAGGACGTGACGATCAGCGGGAAGAATCGAGGCATGCGCGAAGGGTGGAAATTCGAGCGGTAAACGTTTCGGTAATGTCAGCCTAGTCCGGCAATTGATCGAACCGGAAAGTGCAGCAGCCGAAGTCGAGGACCGGTCCCTCGCGTTGCAGTCGGCGGCGGAGTGATGGAGCGATGAAGTACTCGCGCCGCTGCCCGATTGCGCGCACCTCGACGATGCCAGCTTCCTTCAGCACGCGCAGATGTTTCGACGTGTTGTATTGGGAAAGGTCGAGGCGCTCGGTGAGTTCGTTCACGCCGACATCCGCCGTGAGCAGCGCTTTCACGATGCGCTGGCGGGTGCGATCGGCGAGCGCTTTGAGAATGTCGGTGCAGTCAACGGAGGTCACTGTGCCGTGTGTGCCATGGAAAGGGTTTGACGCCAACGATGGAGAAGATATGCCGCAGAACGCATATAAACAAGAACCACCTCAATTCCCGTCAATCCATGAAACACGTCTCCGCTTTCCTCACCGCGATCACGCTCTTCGCCGCGGTTCTTCCAAGCGTCAATGCGGACATCGGGCTGATCTCGGTCGGCGACGCGAAGAAGCTCATCGAACATCCGGACCCGAAGCAGCGCCCGATCGTCCTCGATACTCGCGGTGGCTACAAAGACTACTTCCGCGGCCACCTGCCCACGGCGCACCACATCAATTTCGATACGCTCCGAGGGACGGATCACGGCGTGCCCGTGCAATATCTGCCCGACGACCTCACGAAGGCGCTGCTCGTGCGCGCCGGCGTGGACAAGGATCGGCTCCACCTTGTTTACGCGACTGGCGCCGAGTTGCCGAACGACGAAGTGCTCAGCACGAGCATGGTCGTTTACGTCCTTGAGAAGTTCGGCGTGAAGGACATCAAGGTCGTCGATGGCGGCTTCGCGGAGTGGAAGAAGCAGGGCCTCGAGCCTGCGCGTGAGTACTTCGGTAATCCGACTGGCGCGCTTCCAGACACCGCCAACCCAACGGTGGCTGCCACCATCGACGATGTGCAGCAGCATGTCGGAAAGCCCGGCAGGATCCTCGTCGATGCGCGTCCACTCAACGAATATGAGGGCGACGATGACGTGTGGCTGCGCAAAGGACATATCCCTGGTGCGATTAGCTTTCACTGGGCTCGGCTGATGGAGAAAGACAACACCCACAAGTTTAAGCCGCTCGACGAAGTGAAGGCCGAACTGGATAAGGCCGGCATCACCAGGGACAAGGACATCATCGCCTACTGCGGCACATCGCGGGAAGGCAGCCTGCTGCTCTTTTACCTCAAGCACGTTGCTGGCTATCCGAACGTCCGCCTCTACGAAGGCGCGTGGAAGGAATATGTGTGGCTGAAGGATCAGTCGCTCCCAGCTGAGACCGGGGGGCAGGCAGCGGGGAAATAGCGCTCTCATTTTGCTCATTGCGCTCCTTTTCGCGGCGACCTGCTTCGTCGCGTATGTCAATGGCGCCAACGCCAACTTCAAAGGCGTGGCCTCCCTCTACGGCAGTGGCACCACGAGCTTTCGCGTCGCTTCGTGGTGGGGCACCGGGACCACGCTCGCGGGCGCGCTGACGGCCGTCTTCATCGCCGAAGACATGCTGAAGAGATTCAGCGGTCGCGGGCTTGTTCCGGATGCCCTCACGCAGGCGCCCGAGTTTCTCCTCGCCGTCGCGCTTGGCGCATCCGCCGCCAACATGGTCGCGACGCGTCTGGGCTTTCCGGTGTCCACGACGCACATGCTCGTCGGCGCGCTCGTGGGCGCGGGCTTCGCCGGCGGTGATCACACCGTGCATCTTGGCGCACTGCTGAAGAACTTCGTGCAGCCACTGCTCTTCAGCCCGGTGCTGGCGATCGTCGCTGGTCTGGCGGTCTTCGGGCTGATGAAGACCGCGCGCCTGCGGCCCGCGGAAAGCCCGAAGACACTCGATGCGCTTCATTTCCTGAGTGCGGGCGCAGTGAGCTTTGCGCGCGGTCTCAATGACACACCGAAGATCGCCGCCCTGTTGCTCGTCGCGCAGGCTCTCGATGTCCGCTGGGGACTCGTGGCGGTCGCACTCGCCATGGCGATCGGCGGATTGCTCGACGCGCGCCGCGTGGCCGAGACTCTCGCGCGGAAGATCACCGACATGAATCCCTCCGAGGGTTTCGCGGCGAACGTGGCCACGGCCGCTCTCGTCACGACCGCGAGCTGGCATGGCCTGCCGGTCAGCACCACGCACGTGAGTGTGGGCGCGCTGCTCGGCATCGGCATCGCCACGCAGCAGGCGAAGTGGAAAGGCGTGAGCCAGATCGCGCTGGCGTGGATCGTCACCCTGCCTTGTGCCGCCGCGCTGGCCGCGCTGGCGATGCTCGCCGTGACGCGGCTCCGCGTCGGAGGGTAGGCGGGGCATCGCTGCCGCGAGGTTTGCCAACCTCCGCGCACTCCGCTTTGCTCAGCCGCGAATTTCCCGCCGCAACGCATGAGCTGGTTCCAACTCGACGCTTCGACCATCGCCTGCCGCGTGCGTGCAGAGGGTGAGGGCGCTGCGGTCCCGACCCTCCTCGGCTCGATCGTGCGCGGTGTCTTTGGATTCACGGTCGTCAGCGTCGCTGGGTTCGTTCCGTGGGCGGTGTTTGGGGACTGGCTCCAGCCGCAGCTTGGAGAAGGTGGAATGTTCGGCGTTTGCGCGGCCGTTTTCATCCTGCTCAGCGGTGCGCTGCTCCACCGGCTCATCATTGGCCCGGGCTCGCTGCTGATTTTCTACAAGCTCTTCAGCATCTCCTTCGCCGCTTACTCCGTCGCGTGGATGCTCGGCTGGATGACGCTCGGCGGGGATGTCGGCAGCATCGTCGGTCTGCTCGCCGGCGCGGTCGTCATGGGCTGGATGCTGGCCCGCGCCTTCGAGTTGCCGCGCGCCACGTGGAAAGTGATCGCCGCGCTCTTCGTGCTCACGAGCGCCGGCTACTTCGGCGGCGGCTGGCTCGAAGCGTGGGTCTTCTCGCAGGAGGGGCTCGGCCTCTCGCCCGCGACCCGCGGCACGATCGGTAAACTTTTGTGGGGCGTGTGCTTCGGCGCGGGATTCGGCGCGGCGCTTGGTGTGGCCTTTCACCTCTGCCAGACCGATGTGCGGGAGTTTCTGCGTGCGGAGGCCGCCCGCGGAGCCAGGTAGCAGAATGCGGTGACAAGCGCCCTTGCGCCCGCTTTCGTGGCCGCATGGCCGAAGAAGTTCTCATCATCCTCACGACCTGGCCGGATGCGGACACGGCGCGCGTGGCGGCGCGGACGATCGTCGAGGAAAAGCTCGCGGCGTGTGCGAATATCGTTCCCGCAGTGGAGTCGATCTATCGCTGGGAGGGAAAGGTGGAGAGTGCGCGCGAAGTGCTGATGATCCTCAAGACGACGATCGCGCGTTATCAGATGCTTGAGACGCGGCTCCGCGCGCTGCACACCTACGAAGTACCGGAAGTCGTGTGCCTGCGCGCGACCGACGGACTGCCCGCGTATCTGCGCTGGGTCGAACAGAGCTGCCAGTGATGCCGCTAGTGCTTCGCGGCGAAGCCGGGCACGCGCCGGAGCATCGCGGCGGAGAGTTCGTTCAGTCCCACGCGGTCGAGCAGCGCGCCCGGATCATTCGGTGCGGCTGATCCCGAGAGTGCTTCGCCCAGCCATTCCGAGAGCGGTGCCGGACGCGGTGCGGCCGCGAGCTCCGCGTAGAATTTCACCCGCCGCTCGACGCTCGCTTTCGGGTCGAGCTTCGTCGCCACCGTTTGCGCCCCCTGGTCGGTGATCGCGACGACTTTCTCGGCGGAGAGGGAATCCAGCGTGCGCAACACTCGCGCGAGGTCAGCAGGGTCGAGCGGATCGTAGAGGAAGCCGTTCACGCCGCCTTCGATCAGGTCCCGCGCGCCGGCGTGGCGCGAGCAGACGACGACCGCGCGCATCGCCATCGCTTCGGCCACGGTGAGGTTGAAGACATCGCACAGCGTGGGCACGAGGACGAAGGAACCGTCGGTCATCTTGCCGAGCACTTCGGCGTGCGTGATCGGAGGCCGGTGGCGGAGCGTCTGATCCATCGGTCCCGGCAAGCGCTCCCGCACCGCGGCGCTCACCGTCGTGGCGCCGTAGCCGGCATCGTTGCCATACCATTCGAACGTCGCGATTTTCCCGGCCTCGCCGGCCAGCGCGTCCGCGAGCGCGAAGGCTCCCTTGCCCTGATTCATACGCCCAAAGACGCGACCCAGCAGCGGTCGGCGCAAGGCGCCCGAGCCCGGGGCGGGCGCACCGCTCAAGGCGAAAGCCGGTGCTTCCACCGAGACCGGTCGCCCGAGCCGTTCCTCCCACACGCTTCCATTCAGCTCGCTGTTCGTCTGGACGGCGGTTGCCTCCCGAAGCACCGCGCGCTCGATGAGCCGGATCCATGCGTCCTCGAAAACCGGCGCGCCTGTGCTATCGCCGAGCGCGATTTGTCCGTGGCTCCCGTGGAGTTGCACCAGGCACGGCTTGCGGTGGCTATTCAGCACCCACGGCACGAAGATCATCGGCCACTCCGTCACTTCCACGTGATCGAAGCCGTCGCCGCCGTTGGCCGCTTCCCACGCCGCCCACGCGAG
>JANPIS010000062.1:0-26323 GCA_031425095.1 Chthoniobacteraceae bacterium | reverse complement strand
CGGCTGAACCTCGAAAACACCCCGGCGACCAAATCGCGCGTGACCTGCCCCGGCCTGCCCATCGGCTCCTTCACCGCACACCTTTTCAATGGCGTCTTCGAGGGCGGCTTCAATCGCCTCATCCTCGTCACCGACAATGCGGACCAGCTCGTGAGCGTGCTCGCGCTCGACGAGAACTCCCGCCAGCGCACGCCCAACGAAACCGACGCCACGGGCTACCACACTTACAACTTCATCCAGCACCGCGTGAAAGGCACCGCCGACCTCGTCATCCGGCACACGCTCGCGCCGACCAAAGGCCGCGTCGTCGTCGTGGACACGATGCTCATCGACCCGAACGACGCCGTGACTCCGCCCCCGCGCACGGGCAGCACTCGGAGCACGACCACGCGCACCACCACGTCGCGAACCGGCAAAGTGCTCGAACGCTCGCGCTGGTATGTCCCGGCGCCGGTGGTGAGCCTCATCCTGCGCTGCGCGGGGAGCAGCCGGTAGCGCGGGGCGAGACTACTCAGGCAGCGGCTGATCTTTCGTCTCGGGAAGGAAGGCGATGAAGACGAGACCCAGGAGGAAAAGCGCGGACATCATCGCGATGGCGGTGCGCAGCTCCATGCCCGGGAGCGCTTTCAGCCAGCCGGAGAAAAGGAGCATCGTCGAGGCGAGCAGGCGTCCGCCATTGAAGCAGAAGCCAGTGCCCGTGGAGCGCAGGTGATTCGGAAAGAGCTCTGGGAAATAGACGGCATAGCCCGCATGGATGCCGATGGTGCAGAAGCCGAAGAGCGGGAGCAGCGCGAGGAGCATCCCGTAGCTGGTGGGCGCAAAGCAGGTGATCGGCACGATGACGAGCGCGGCGAGGTGATAGAAGACGAAGGTGCGCCGCCGACCAAAGCGCACCGCGAGCGGACCAAACATCAGCATGCCGAGGCCGGAGCCCAGCGCCTGGATATTGCCGTAGGCAAATTTCGCGCGCGTGTTCGCCTCGGCAGTGTCCGTGCCGTGGCGGATGAGGAAATCCTTCGCGAGATCCTGGCCCGCGACCGTGACCGCCCAAAAAGTGCCGAGCCCCACGGCGGCGAGGAGCATCCCGAAGATCGCGCGCTTTGCCCACTTCGGATTCAGCAGCAGATCGCGGAAGCTCCCGAGCTGCGCGCCCTGTCCGCTCGCGGCTTTGCTTTTCGCCTCGTGCCACGACCCCGGCTCCTCGACCCGCGCGCGAACCCAGAGCACCAGCAGTGATGGCACGACGCCGATGAGAAAGGCCACGCGCCAATTGCTGCCCACCGCCAGCCCCGTCCACGCCGCGAGGAAAGTGCCGATGATACTCGTCGAGTGGAAGAACCCGGACATGTGAGCCCGCGCGTGTTTCGGCACGACTTCGGAGACGAGCGCGGCGGCCACGGCCCACTCGCCGCCCACGCCCATCGCCACGAGGAAACGCAGCACGCCGACGTGCCACAGCTCGGTGGCGAAGTAAGTGAGCCCCGAGAAGATCGAGTAGAAGAGGATCGTCATGACCATCGTCGGCTTGCGTCCCCACCGATCGCCGAGCCAGCCAAAGAGGATGCCGCCAAAGGTCCCGCCGACGAGGAAGACGCCGAGGAAATTTTCGCCCCAACGCCGGATGTCGGGATGATCCGACGCCACGCCGAGGATCTCGGCGAGCATCTGGTTGCGCTGGATATTGAAGAGCTGCCCCTCGAAGGCATCGAAGACCCAGCCCGCGGAGGCGATGATGACCACCAGCCACTGGTAGCGGGTGATGCCGTGGTACCACTTCGTTGGCGTCATCTTCAGAAAGTCACAGGCTTGCCGGTATCGACGGATTCCTGCGCCCGCAGGCACATGGCCACGGACCACCGTCCATCTTCGCCCGTCGCCGGCAGCGGCGTGCCGTCGCGCACGGATGCGGCCATCGCGGTGATCTCATCGACAAGTTCGTAGACTTCGCCCGTCGGCTTCTCGATCGGGATGTCGCGCACGGTTTCGCCGTCGTGATGGCTCAGGGAGTAAGTGGGATGAAAGGTCCGGTCGAGCGCGCCGCTCCAGCTTGCCCACAGCGATCCACGCGTGCCGGTGATCTTCACCACCTGATGATGCTCAAACGCGCTGAGCGTCTGCGAGATCACGGCATACGCGCCGCCGGGGAAGTTCACGATCGCGCTGAAGTTATCCTGCAACTCGGGATGATCCGGCTGCCGCGAATTGGCGCGCGCGAAGACGCTGACCGGATCGCCGAGGCCGGAGAAATACCAGCGCGCCAGATCGAAGAAGTGGATCGGTTCTTCGAGGATCCAGTTGCCGACGCGCGTGATGTCGTAACGCCAGCCATCCGCACCGAGCCGATACGGGCGACGCCAGAGCTCGATGAGCAGGTATTGCGGCGTGCCGATCGCACCCGCGTCGATCAGCTCCTTCGCCTTTCCCCACAGCGACGAGAGGCGGAACTCATGGCCGACGGCGAGCTTCAGTCCGCGTTCGCGTGCGGCGGCAAGCAGGTCGCCGCATTCGGCTTCGCTCAGCGCCATCGGTTTTTCCATGAGGAGATGTTTCCTCGCGCGGAGCACATCGAGACCGATGGGGTGATGCAGGTGGCTGGGCAGCACCGCGTCGATCACTTCGATGCCCGGGTCGGCGAGCAGTTCGCGGTAGTCACCGACGACCCGCACGCCTGGATGCACTTTACGCGCCGCGGCCTGGCTCTTCTCAGAGCGCGCGGCGATCGCGACGAGCTCCGCACGCGGCGATTCGACGATGGCCCGCGCATGGTGCGAGCCCCAGGCACCGAATCCGATGAGAGCGAAACGGACCGAAGAAGGTTCAGACATACTGTTTCTAGCGTCGGTCTATGACTGTCGCTCGCTTCGATGCTCGGTGTCGAAGCTCCGCACCACCTCCGCCCCGTGAATCAGCGACGGTCGCAGACCGACGCTACAGACTTCGTGGCTCATCGGCGCACCGCTATGGTCAGCGGCGTCGCAGGATTTGGAATGAGCCGCCCCTGCACTTCGTTGAGCCGGCAGGTTGGCAGACGAGGCAGGACGTATTTCGCAAAGAGATCGCACTCCTCGAGGTGCGGGTAGCCGCTGAAGATGAAGGCGCGAATGCCCATGTCGATGTAGCGCTGGAGCTTGGCCAACACTTGATCCGGATCACCCACGATCGCGCTCCCGCAGCCGCTCCGCGCGAGGCCCACACCGGACCACAGATGCTCTTCGATGAAAAGATCGCCGCCCGCTTTCGCCCGCAACTCATCCTGCCGCAGCACGCCCGCGCTTTTCGCATCCATGGATCGCTCCTTGATCTCCTGACCCTTGGCGAGATCGAGCTTCGAGATGAGCCGATCCGCCGCCGAGCGCGCCTCAGCCTCGGTCGCTCTGACGATCACGTGCGTGCGGAAGCCAAAGTCGATCGTGCGTCCATAAGCCGCTGCCTTCTCCGCCATCCCACGCATGGTCTCCGCGATGCGGCCCTCGGTCTCTGGCCACATCAGGAAGACATCGCAATGCTTCGCGCAGAGATCCTGCGCCGCGGGCGAGATGCCGCCGAAGTACATCAGCGGCCCGCCATTCTGCTGGTAGGGCTTCGCGGCTTCGCAATTCGGCAGCGTGAAGTTGTAGTACTGCCCGCGCCACTCCAGCGGCCCGTCGGTGGCCCAGAGCATTTGCAGGATCTGGATGATCTCGCTGCTGCGCTCGTAGCGCACTTCGTTGCTCTCCTTCCGCCCCGGCAGGTCGGAGGAGATGATATTGATGCACAGCCGCCCCTTTGCGATGTGATCCACGGTGGCCAGCGCGCGGGCCAACATCGGCGGCCAGACTTCCCCCATGCGCAGCGCGACGAGCTGATTGATCTGCCGCGTCTGGGGCGCCATGGCCGCGGCAAAGGCAAGCGCGTCCTGGCCGACGATCCACCCCGAGGGCAGGAGGATGTTTTGAAAACCGAGCGCATCGGCTTTGCGCACGATCTCGCCGCAATGCTCGTAGCTGGAGCGCAGCGCGCCATCGGGCACGCCGAGGTATTCGTAGTCATCGCCGCAGAGCGCCGAGAACCACGCGACTTCGACGCGCGGCTCCGGGGTGCGGATGGAAATTGGGGGATGCACAGTTCGGGAGGTTGCCACAGGCAACGATCATTCAGAGCCGAGAGCAATGAGAGAGTGTTTGGTCGCGGCTACCGGGCTTGCGCGGCCTTCGCAGGGTTCGGCGACATCGCCTCCGGGTGCCGCGCCAGGATTGCGCGGAGCTGCTGCACCACGTCCGGCTGATCACTCGCGAGGTTGCGGCTTTCGAGCGGGTCGGCTTCGTAGTCGTAGAGCTCGAGCTCGGCGCTGTCGCTGGTCGCGCCGGGCATTTTCCATTCCACGAGGCGGTAGCGTTCGGTGCGGATGGCGCGCCCGAATTTCTCCTTGGGAAACGCGTGGAAGGCGTGGTCGCGGATTCGGGCCTGCGGATCCTTCAGCACCGGCACGAGGCTGAGCCCGTCGATCGGTTGCGGGCCGCCAGGCGCGGGCAAGCCAGCGAGTTCGGCCAGCGTGGGAAAGAGGTCCACGCTTTCCGCGAGTTGGCGCGTGCTGCTGCCGGGCTTCGCGACACCGGGGGCGACGATGAGCAGCGGGATGCGATTCGCCTGCTCGTAGTTCGTGTGTTTGGTCCAGATGCCGTGATCGCCAAGGTGAAAGCCGTGATCGCCCCAGAGCACGACGATGGTTTCTTCTGCGAGGCCAAGGCGCTCGAGCTCCGCCGTGACGCGGCCGATCTGCGCATCGACGTAGCTCGTGCTCGCGTAGTAACCGTGGATGAGTTGGCGCGTGAGTTCGGGGGAAAACTTCACCTTGGGATCTTCGGGCACGGGTTGGTAAGCGGCGATCTCTCCGCCGCGCTTCCGTGCGACCTGCGGCGAGCCGGCCGCGTGATCTTCAAACTGCGGCATCGGCAACTTCGCCGGATCGTGCAGCTCCCAGTATTTCTTCGGCGCAGAGAAAGGCAGATGCGGTCGCACGAACCCCGCGGCGATGAAGAAGGGCGTGCCGTCCTTCGCGCGGCGTTCCTTCGCGGCTTTCAGGCGCCGCACCGTCTCCGCAGCTACGCGGCCATCCGCGTAGTCGTCATCCTGCGCCTCGGGCGACTCGAAGGCCGCACCCCGGGGCAGGCTGCGGATCTGATCGAGCTTCTGATTCGTGAAAAGCGCTTCCTCGCGGGTGAGCTGCCCGCCGTCGGTGCTCGCGGGGTCGAGATACTCGATGACCTTGTCTTTGAAATGCGGGACGGAGAAGGAGGCCGGATCGCCATCGTTGCCATGGCCGATGTGGAAGACCTTGCCGATCGATTCCGTGCGATAGCCGCCGTGCCCGGCGAAGTGCTGCGGGAGCGTGACCGCCTCCGGCCAACGTTCGCGGAGCTTGCTGCCCAGCCCATACAAACCCGTGGAAGTGGAGCGCGAGCCGAGCATGAGCGTGAAGCGCGACGGCGCGCAAACGGCCTGATTGCAATACGCGAGATCGAAGCGCATCCCCCGCGCGGCGAGTCGATCGATGTGCGGAGTCTTCGCGGCAGTGTCCCCGTAACTGCCGAGCGCTGGCTTCAGATCATCAACGAGGATGAGCAAGACATTCGGGGGCGGTGCCGCAAGAGCGGACGCCAGCGCCGTGAAGAGGGCGAGAAACGGAAGGAAATGTTTCATCTGGATTATGAGAAGCGTGGTGGATGGCGCGCTCCGAGCGCCATGGCATCAAAGTCGCGTACAGCGCGCATTCTTTTGAGTTGGGCCTTTGGCGCTTTGGGGTCATGCCGCTCGGAGCGCGGCATCCACCTACTTCGGCGTCGCCACGCCGAGCGCGGGACCGTTGTCAGGCGGCATGGAGCGGTGCCAGTCGAGCACGGCCTTCGACAGTCGCTCGACGATGTCGGGATACGGCACGGCGAGGTTGGTTGTTTCGCCGCGATCTTTGGTGAGGTCGTAGAGTTGGGCTTTCGTGCCGTCGTATTCGCAGAGGAACTTCCAGCCTTGATCGCGCACGGCGAGATCGGGAAGCGGTTCGAGGATGGTGGCGGAGGCCGTCTTCCGATCCGGCGGGCGGCGCCAAAAGATCGGTGCGGCGCGGGACGCGTTACTTTTTCCAAGCAAGACGGGCGCAAGATTCTCGCCGTCAAAAGTAATGTCGTTCGGCCTCTCGACGCTCGCGATGGCGAGGAGCGACGGCACAAGATCGAAGGCCGCAAAAACCGACGTCTCGTTGCGCGTGCCCGCTTTGCTCTTCTCGATCAGCCCCGGTCCCCAGGCGATGAGCGGCGAGCGCGTGCCGCCCTCATAGAGCGTGGTCTTCGTGCCGCGGAAGGGACCAGCGCTGCCAGCGCCGGGCTCGGGGCCGTTGTCGGAGCAGACGAGGATGAGCGTATTGTCGCGCAGGGCGGGAGCATCACGGATGTGATCGAAGAGCTTGCCGAACTGCCGATCCATCTCGACGAGCACGGCATGATACATCGCGCGCTTGCCCTTGCCCCACTTCTCGACCGGCGGCCACCACGGGCTGTGGACGTCGTCCGGCCACAGGTTCACGAAGAAGGGCTGCTTTGCCGCTGCGGCCTTGTCGATGAAAGGGATCGCCGCATCGATAAAGCCCGTGGTGACTTTTGAGCGCTGCATCCAAGTCACCGGTTGCCCGAGCCGCTCGGCATCCGCCCAGATCTTCTCAGGCTCTTTTGCGCCGGGCTTCAAGGTCAGTGGCAGAAGTTTCGGACCCATCCCTTCAAAGTTCGTGAGTGATTCATCGAAGCCATAGGCACTGATCGGCGGCGCATCATCGACATCACGCTGGCCACCGAGGTGCCACTTCCCAAAGTGCCCGGTCGCATAGCCGCTCTGCTGGAGGATGCGGGCGAGCGTCGGGGCTTTCAGGTCGAGCCAGTTCGCGACTCCCCGACGTTCGTTGTCGCCACGGTTGTTGAGGAAAGATGTGATCTTCCACCGCTGCGGATACTGCCCGGTCGTGAAAGCGCAACGCGAAGGCGAACAGATCGGCGCGTTCACGTGGAACTGCGCAAAACGAATCCCTTCCGCGGCGAGCCGATCTACATTCGGAGTCTGCACCTCCTTGTTTCCGAAACAGGAGAAATCGCCCCAGCCCATGTCGTCGATGAGCACCACGATGATGTTTGGTTTCTCCGCGGCGGATGTGGAACCACTTAGGACGCAGAGCAGCAGGGCGAGCAGGGAGTTTCTCATCATCGGTCCTATCTCACTTTGGCGTCGGCTTTATTCACCGCTTGCTTGTCGATCAACGTCACCGGCTCGCCTTGCAGGAGAGGCGTTCCGAAGACGGTCTCCTGATCGCCCTGCGTCTTCATCCAGCCAGTCAGATCCCCGCGCATCGTAGCGAGACGCTCGGCTTGCTTTGGATCAGCGGCGAGGTTGTGAAGCTCGTAGGGATCGGCGTTGAGGTCGTAGAGCTCTTCAGCGGCGCGAGTGGTGTAGCGCCGCACGGTGGCTTCCGCGGTGGGATCATTCGCAGCAGCTGCCAGCCAGCTCTTCCAATAGACGAGACCGCTCGGACCCGTAGAGCGCGAGATATGGGTGTGGTGCTGGAATTCGGGATGGAGATTGCGAATGTACTTCCAGTCGCGCGTGCGGACGGCGCGAATGGAATAGACGTTGAAGTCACCATCACCGCTGTGTGTGGCAAAGATGCGGTCGCGATGCGTGGTGGCGGCGCCGCGCAGAATGGGGGCGAAGGATTTCCCATCGATGCCCGCGGGCACCTCTCCACCCGCGAGTTCGATGAAGGTGGGGAGCAAGTCAGGCCAGCAGACCATCGCGTCGCTGGCGGTGGCCGGCTTGAGTTTGCCAGGCCAGGCGATGATCAGCGGGATGCGAATCCCAGCGTCGTAAAGATTCCACTTACCGAAGGGCCACTGGCCGCCGTGATCGGCGGTATAGATGAAGAGCGCGTCGCCAGGAACTTTCTCGCGGGCAAGAGCGCGGACTTCACCCAGCAGCGTGTCGGATTTCGTGATGTCAGTAAGATAACGCGCACGTTCTTCGCGAGTGACCGCCGTGTCCACGTGGGTGGGCGGAATCCTGACCTGCGCAGGGTCATAAGTGCGGTCCGCACTCCACGGCACGTGCGGATGACGCGTTCCGACGAAAAGACAAAGCGGTCTGGCCGGATCGCGTTCGTCGAGAAACTTCGCCACGCCTGCGGTGTCCGAGATCCCCACGTTCGGCCCCACAGCAGAATCGAAGTCGTAGAACCTGGCCCAGTCCGCATGCGCGACCTTGCCGATGACGGCAACTTCATAGCCGAGGGCACGTAGCGCCGCAGGCAGAGACGAGACTTCGGGACGCTTGGCATTGTGATTGCGCTCTGCGCCATTGCGCGCAGGCCACAGGCCGGTGAGCAGCGCGGTGCGGCTCGGACCACAGGCTGGCGAGGCAACGAAAGCGTGGGTGAATCGCAACCCATCCGCGGCGAGCTTCGCCATGTTCGGGGTGCGGACTTCAGCGGAGCCATAAGCTTGCGAATCGAGCTGACTATGATCGTCGGAGATGAAGACGACGATGTTCGGCGGTGCGGCACGAAGCGATGTGTGCAGCGCGGCGACAGCGAGCAGGACGCGAAGGAGGGAACGAATCATGGCGATATTTTTGAAAGAACCCTGAAGCACTATGTCTGTCCCACGCATCCATCTATCCAATACGCACCAAGGAGGCGGGACGCGCACGGATCACTCTTCGGAGGTCTTTTTCCGCCTTCCTATCGGCCCTTCTGGGGTGACGCCGGGCTGCGGCATATCCGCGCCGGTTTCGCTGCGCCACGCGGCGAGCTTGGCCTGCATGGACTTGACCCGCGCGGGCTCGGCAGCCGCGAGGTTGTTCCGCTCCGCGAGATCGGCCTTCAGGTTGAACAATTCAACGGTACCTTCTTCGAAGAACTCGATGAGCTTCCAGTCGCCCTCGCGCATCGCCCCGCCGGGCGCCCACGTGGAGCCGTGGTAGTGCGGGTAGTGCCAGTAGTAAGTATCGCGCGCCGGTCCTGCTCCGCCGTGCAGGAGCACGCTGAGGTCGAGACCGTCGCGATGCTGCTCCGGCTTTGCAGGGAGACCGGCGAGCGCGAGCAGCGTGGGATAGAAATCCGTGCTGAAGACCGGCACATCACAGACGGCTCCCGCTTGCGTGAGTCCCGGTGCGCGCACGATCAACGGCACGCGGATGCCACCTTCGTACAGCCAGCCTTTGCCGGCGCGCAGCGGTTCGTTGGAGGTGGGGCCGGGCTGCGCCTTGGTGGAGAGGCCGCCGTTGTCGGAGAAGAAAATGACGATGGTGTTTTCTGCGAGTCCAGTGGCGTCGAGATTGGCGAGCACCTTGCCGACGAAGGTATCCAGGCCCGCAACTTCTGATCCGTACGCAGGATCATCCTGCACGATCCGCGTCTGACCCTCGCGCTCCGTGCGGGACTTCACAACTCCGTCTGAGGGCAGGTTCGCCGCCTTTGCGCGGAACTTCGCGATATGCTCGGGATACTCAAGGATCGGCGTGTGCGGCTCGTGATAGCCGAGGAACATGAAGAACGGTCGCATGGCATCGCGCTCGTCGAGGAACTTCATCGCCGATCCGCTGAGCCGCTGGCCGACCTGCCAGTCCTTGCCATGATTGCCGAGTTGCGCATCGGACACGACGACTTCGAAGCCCTGATCCTGCGGCTCGAAGCCCTCGCCGCCAAGGTGCCACTTGCCTGCGTAGAAGGTCTGATACCCACCCGCTTTCAGCGCCTCCGCGACGGTGAGTTCCTCTCGCGCGAGCGCGGTGTTCGTCCGCTTCGTCACGAGCTTCCGCCCGACGGACGACAAGCCAGGGATGTAATCCGTCACCCCCGTGCGCACCGGCACCTTGCCGGTGAGAATGCTCCCGCGCGTCGGCGAACAGACCGTTCCGGCCGTGTAGGCCTGCGTGAGGCGCAGTCCTTGCATCGCGAGTTTGTCGAGGTGCGGCGTTTCGTTGAAAGGGCTGCCGTAGCAGCTCAGGTCCCGCCAGCCGAGATCGTCGGCGAGGATGAAGAGAATGTTTGGCGGCGCCGCAATGGCGGCGAGCGTGGCCGAACCGACGAGAACGAGGAACAGGCAGAGGAACTTCATCAGGGAGAGCCAGCGAGAACGTCTAGCCGGGATGGAGATCGCGGGGAACACAAAGAGAAACCGCAGCCGAAAGGAAAAGTCGGACATTTTTCCTCTGCCGTTCGCGCGATGCGGGGTTTAGCTCTGGTGCGATTCCTTCCGGTCTCTCCTGTTTTCCCCATGTCCTCCGAACACCTCTCCCGTCGTCATTTCATCCAGACTTCCACCCGTGCGCTCGCGGCGGTCGGCGCAGCTTCCCTCGCCGTCGAGCGATCCGCCTACGCCGCGGGTGGAGACAAGCTGAAGCTCGCGCTCATCGGTTGCGGCGGGCGCGGCACGGGCGCGGGCGGGCAGGCGCTCTCGGCAGAAAAGGGCGTCGAGCTCGTCGCCATGGCCGACATCTTTCCCGAGCGGCTCGAGCTCAGCTACAAGACGCTGAGCGCGGCGCATCCCGAGCAGGTGGCGGTCAGCGATTCGTCGAAGTTCATCGGCTTCGATGCCTACAAGGATGCGATCCGCATGGCCGATGTCGTCGTGCTCACCACGCCGCCCGGCTTTCGCGCGATGCACTTCGAGGAAGCGGTGAGGCAGGGCAAACACGCCTTTCTCGAAAAGCCGGTGGCGGTGGATGCGCCGGGCGTGCGGCGCGTGCTCGCGGCCGCGGCCGAGGCAAAGAAAAAAGGGCTGAAGGTTGGCGTCGGATTTCAGCGGCATCATCAGCCCGCGTATCACGCGGCCATGAAACTCGTGAAGGATGGGGCGATCGGCGATCTCACCTCGATGAGCGTCTATTGGCTCGGGAATGCGCGCGCCGGACTCCAGCGCGAGCCGGGGGAGACGGAGATGCACTACCAGCTTCGCAACTGGTACTTCTTCACCTGGCTGAGCGGAGATCACATCGTCGAGCAGCACTGCCACAACATCGACGCCGCGCTGTGGTTCAAGGGCGCGCATCCGGTGCGTGCGCAAGGCATGGGCGGACGGCAGGTGCGCAAAGGCAAGGAGCACGGCTGCATCTTCGATCATCACTTCGTAGAGTATGAATTCGAGGACGGCATGCGGCTCTACAGCCAGAGCCGGCAGGGTCAGGTGGGCGCTTTCTCGAAGATCGGCGAGCGCATCGAAGGCACGAAGGGACTGCTCGATACGTCGCGCTTCACCATCACCGGAGCGAACCCGTGGCGCTTCCGCGATGAGAAGGGCGGTGCGAAGGACGCCTACCAGCTCGAGCACAATGATCTCTTCGCCGCGATCCGCGCCGACACCGCATACAACGAGGCGGAACGCAGCGCGATCAGCACCATGACGGCGATCATGGGCCGCATGGCGACGTATTCCGGCAAGCTGGTCGAGTGGGACGAGGCGATGAAATCGACACTGGAGCTCGGCCCGAAACTTTTTGCCTGGGATGCTGAAGCGCCGATCCTGCCCGACGCCGATGGCTTTTATCCCGTCGCTATTCCCGGCCGCACCGTCGCCCTATGAACCGCCTCCTTTCCCGTCGTGCCTTTCTGCGCCGCAGCGCGCTCACTGCCGCGGCCTTTCCCGCCGCCGGGCTCCTTGCCCAGAACGCCACGATCACGCTGCCATTTGAGAACGGCGAGCGGGAGCTGGTGAAGTATCCGCAGAAGCGTCCCCTGCTCCGGCTGACGACACGTCCGCCGCAGCTCGAGACTCCGTTCGCGGTTTTCAATGAAGGCGCAATCACGGCGAATGATGCGTTCTTCGTGCGCTATCACCTCGCAGGTTCGCCGCCACCGCGCGAGTTGCTGGAGCCTGCGAGCTTCCGCGTGCAGGTGCTCGGAAAAGTGGCGACGCCGCTGAAGCTCAGCGTCGAGGACCTGCGGACGCAGTTTGAAGCGGTGGAAATCGTCGCCGTGAATCAGTGCAGTGGAAACAGCCGCGGATTTTTCCAACCGCGAGTGCCGGGCGGGCAATCCGCGAATGGCGCGATGGGCAATGCGCAGTGGAAGGGCGCGCGCCTCAGCGATGTGCTGAAGAAAGCCGGGCTCGCGGCGGAAGCAAAGCAGGTGCTCTTCAATGGACTCGACGTGCCGCCCGCGCCGACGGTGCCGGACTTCGTGAAGGCGATCGACGTCGAGCAGGCGCTCGATCCGGATCTGCTGCTCGCTTACGAAATGAATGGCGCGCCGCTGCCGTGGCTCAATGGCTTCCCACTCCGGCTCGTCGTGCCGGGTCACTACGGCACCTACTGGGTGAAGCATCTGCACGAGATCACGGTGCTCGACGAGCAGTTCAAGGGCTTCTGGATGGACCCCGCGTATCGCATCCCGGACACCGAATGCGCGGCGATCGCGCCCGGGACCACGCCGAAGCGCACCGTGCCGATCTCCCGCTTCAATGTGCGCTCCTTCATCACCAGCCTCGCCGACGGAGCCACCGTGCGCGCCGGGACCGAGACACCCGTGCGCGGCATCGCCTTCGATGGTGGCCATGGAATCCGTGAGGTGCTCTTCAGCGAAGATGACGGGGCTTCGTGGCGCGCGGCCACGCTCGGCGCGGACCTCGGAAAGTTTTCATTCCGCGAGTGGACGATTCCTTTCACCGCGAAAAAACCCGGCGACTACAAACTCCGCGTGAAGGCCACGAACACGCTCGGGCAGTCGCAGCCGCTCGACCCGCTCTGGAATCCCGCCGGCTACATGCGCAATGTCGTCGAGACCACCCGCGTCGTCGCCCAATCCGCCTGAAGCATGAAGCGCCTTCTTTTTTCGCTGACTGCATTCACCGCCGTCGCCGTCGCTGAGGACTGGACGCTGCCAGCCGAGAAACCCGTCTTTAAGTCCGGCGCTGGCGCGGAGTTGGTGCAGTCGAATTGCCTCATTTGCCACTCCAGCGAATACATCACCACGCAGCCGCCGATGACGCGTGATCAGTGGAAGGCTTCGGTGACGAAGATGCAGCAGAAGTACGGGGCACCGCTCGCCGCCGAAGCGGTGGAGCCGCTGCTCGACTATCTGCTGGCGAGTTACGGGAAGCCGACGCCGTAACTTGGGGGGACACGCTCCAAGATTTAGCGCGCCATCACTTCCGCGAGCGTGACTTCGCGGCCGGTGCGCAGGGATTCCTGGCCGGCTTCGAGCGCGGCGATCACCTCCACTTCCTCCTTCACCGGCACGCTTTCCTTCCCCGTCGTCACCAAGTCGAGGAACGCCTCGAGCAGATACGAGTAGAGGTCCTTCAGATCCGGCTGCACCGAGCGCCAGCCTTTCTCGCCGTAGAGATTGATCTGATAGCCAGCACGCATCCACTGCTTCTCCGCGACCATCAGGACGACGTCGCGATGATTCGCAAAACGCAGTCGCACGATGTTGCTGCCGGGCTGGCCGACATTCAGCGCGGAGACGGCACCGCCGCCGAGCACCGCGTAAATCATCTCCAGCGCATGGATGCCGTAATAAATGAGTTCATTGCCGCAGACGGCGCTCGCGAGATTCACGGCGCCGACCTGCGCCAGTTCCCCGCGCAGCTTCACCATGTCCGGCACAAAGCGCAGAGCGCTAGCGGACATGAAGCGCGTCTTCGTCTCGCGCACGAGCTTCGCCACGGCCTTTGCATCGTGCGCGGTCATCGCCATTGGCTTGTCGCAGAACGTCGGCACGCCTTTGCGCAGCGAATGCTCGGCATACTTCACCTGCTCGCCGCTGCCATCGTCGATGATGAGCACCGCATCCACCCCATCGCTGCAATCCTCCACTCGCTCCGCGACCTGATCGATCCCGCACACATCGGCGAGTTGCCGCGCCGCGGCGAGATCGGGATCCCACACTTTCACCACCCGCGCCGATTCAAGCCGCCGCCCCGAGCGGACAAAAGTGCCTTTGAATTCCTTCGCCTTCGCTTCATCCCAGCCATTGAACGTGGTGGCAAAGGCGGTGCCGTGATTCGAGCCGAGGGTGCGGGGTGCATTGCGGCCGTAGGTCGCAGCGGAGACGAGAGCGAGGCGGAGCATGGGGGTTCCGGGGACACTCCTGTCCGCGCTCCGAGTTATCAAGAACGGTTCGCCGCTCAGCGGGCCGGGCGCAGCTTGTCGCGCCAGGTTTCGAGCGCCACGCGTTGCGGTTCGTCGAGGCCTTCGGGCGGATGCTCCAGCAGCCAGTCGAGATCCTCGGCCGCACCCGTGCGGTTGCCGGAGACTTCCCGCAAGCGCGCGCGGGTGAAGCGTTCGCGAAAAGCTTCGGGGTCGATGGTCAGGAGCAAATCGATGTAGGGCATCGCTTCCTTCGCGGCGTTTTCCGAGGACATCGCACGACCGAGGAGATTGCGGATCATCCGGAGGATGATGTCCCTTTTCGACGCAGGCTGCGTGGCCTCGTCCGGGATGGCGGCGTCGCCGGCGACGAGCGTCTTCGCCTCCTCCATGGTGAGCTGCTTCCCGCCGTCGAAGACGTCGAGCAGGCGGAACTCGTCCTCCGCTTTCTCGCGATAGCCGACCATGAAACGCGTCGGGAGCGGAATGCCGGCGACGTTCGCGATGCCGAGACGCGCGGCGAGTTCGAGGTAGATGATCGAGAGCGTGATCGGGAGGCCTTCGCGATCGTCGAGGACTTCGTTGAGGTAGCTATTGGAGCGGCTGTCGAAGTCGTGGCGGCTGCCGTGAAAACCATTCTCCTCGAAGAGCCAGGTCTTCAGGCGCTGCACGGCGGGCAGCGTCCCCTGCTGGATCTCGGCGTCGTCTTTCAGCTCGTCCACCATCTGCGCGAATCCGCGGAGGTAGCTTTCGACGTCGAGCTCGGGATTGTCGTGCCGCGAGAGCAGCAGGGCGCAGCGGAGCAGGTCGGCTTGCGCGTCGGGCTGGGAAAGTCGCTCCGCCAGCTCGCGCGCGACGGCGCCGCGGTGCAGGTCGCTCTCCAACTCGCGCAACGTAGCCGCGCTCTGCTCCATCGTCTTGCGCCGCTCGGCGAGGACGCGACTGCTCACTTCGGGACTCTGAAGGAGACTCTCGATCGCGGACTCGCGGGTCTGCTTACCAGCGAGGAGGCCGTTCACGGATTTGCGCAGTTCTTTCGTGAGCCCTGGGTCGAGCGGCGGCCCCGCGAGATCACTCCCGATACGGAAGCCCTTGTAGCTGGCGACGGTGCCGCGGAATTTGCACAGGCCCGCGTGTCCGCCGCGCAGCTCGCCATCCTCCTGATCGAAGACCCGCCGGCCATTTACGAAGCACTGGATGCGCGCCGCATCGACGCGCACGCGCAGTGTATTCCACTCGCCGGGCCGGTACGCCTCGCTCGCGGCGTCGGCGAGGATTTTCCACGAATACACATCGGCCCCGTCGAAGCGCGTGAGCCGCAGCTTTCCGCCCGTGGGATAGAAGCCGTAATGCTGGTCGCTACCGTCGGCACAGAATGCCAACCCGGCAGCGCCTGCTTCATCGTCGAGCCGCACTGTGACCTCGGCTTCAAACTGCGCGCCCGGTTTCTCCGCCATCCACAGACACAAGGCGCGCCCGCCGAAACCATCGCCCGGTCGCTCCACGCTCACGACTCCGCCGCGCTGCGTCCACTGTGCGCCCATGAGCGGCTTCCACACGCGTGGGTTGAGCACGCCGATCGTGAGCCAGCGGCTCATCGGCACCGGGTTCGGCTTCTCGATGAGCTTCTTCAGTGCATTCACCGGCATGGCAAAGCCGAGGTTGTCGGTGCGCGCGGATTTCATCGTGAGCAGACCGAGCACCCGGCCCTGTCGGTCGAGTAAAGGGCCGCCGCTATTGCCGCGCTCGATCGGCACCGCGACCTGGATCATCGGCACGCCGTCGATCTCGCGCCGCGGCTCGGAGACGACGCCATCCACCACGCTGTAGGCGAGCCCCTCGGGATTTCCCATCGCCACGATGCGCTCGCCCTGGCGGAGTTGGTCGGAATCGCCGAGCGGCAGCGGCTTCAGGTCCTTGCGCGAAATGCGCAGGATCGCGAGGTCCAGATGCACATCGGTCGCCACGACCTCGGTGACCTCCTCGACTTTGCCATCGCTGGTCTCCACCTTGATCCGCCGCGCATCGCCGATCACGTGGCGATTCGTGGCGATGAGGCCATCCGCATCCACGACAAATCCGCTGCCGAGGCCATCGACGCCCTTGCGCCCGACTTGCATCACCTTCACGAGCGAAGGCTTCACCGCCGCCGCGATGTCCGCGACGCTTTGCTCCGGCGCGGGCACCTCGTCCGCAGCGGTGGCGAATTGCATCGTGAAAAGCAGACCTGTCGCGGAGGCGAGGAGACGGACGGCGAGCATCAGCGCGAATGTGGCGCACATTTCAGCCGCGGTCGATGAGATGCGGGGTGCAGCAAATTGGGGAAAGACGGCCCATTCCGGCTTTGCTGCGTCTTGCGAACTGACGGTTCTCCCGATAGCTTCGTCCCATGAGCAGCACGACGACTTTACCGCTGAGCGAGATGAGCCGTGCCACCAAGCTCCGCGTCATGGAGGAACTCTGGGATGATCTTTGTCATTCAGCCGAAGGTGTCCCTTCGCCCACCTGGCATGGCGAAGTGCTTGCGACACGTGCCGAGCGGGTGGCGAAAGGTGAGGCTGAGTTCCGCGAGTGGGCAGATGTGAAAGAGCGGCTGCTGCGAAAGAAGGCGTGAGAATTCAGATCCTCGACGAAGCAGAGGACGATCTGCAGGAAGGACGAGAGTTTTACGACCGTCAGGAACCCGGAGTAGGTGACTACTTCGCAGCGGCGCTGGCCTCCGACATCGATTCGCTCATTCTCTTTGCCGGCATCCATCCCCTGGAGTTCGGTTTTCATCGCTCGCTGTCGAAACGGTTCCCTTTCGGAATCTACTATCTCATGGAGGGCGCCGTGATCCGCATCTATGCCGTGCTCGATCTGCGGCGTGATCCTGCCTGGATTCGCCGAAGGCTGACCACCGGGGAACGGTAAGAAGCGTGTGATGATCGCAGTCTGGCCCGCAACGTAGCCCGGCCGCTTCACCGCGATGGCATGCCCGGGATCGCCGTGGTGCGTTCGATCTGCTGGAGGCTGGGATTGTTCAGCCGAATCCAGCGCTCGATCTGAAGCGCTTCCGCCTCGGTCGGGCTGCGCCGCATGGCCGCGGGCAAGGCCATTCTGGGCACAGCCTGGCCAGGTGCCGGGGTGGGATCCGGCCAGCGTGGGCCGAAGCGGTACACGGCGGCATACATGATCTTCGCTTTCTCCTCATCAACCCCACTGCAACGCATCCCCGTATAGAACATGGTGTGGACGTCCTGCCAGCGCGCGGTGCGCTGGTCGCAGGCGACATCATGAAAGACCGAGGCGTCGCGATAGGAGTCTTCGAAAGGTCCACCGACACTGCACCAGAAAGCCTGAGGAATGGACGCGCCGTCGATCGACCATCCCTTTGGCGCGAGCCAGACTCGGCCTTCCGGGCTGACATATCTCGCCTCTTCGAGCAGGCGCATCTTACGACCCGGCTC
Source organism: Chthoniobacteraceae bacterium (assembly GCA_031425095.1). Lineage (GTDB taxonomy): Bacteria > Verrucomicrobiota > Verrucomicrobiia > Chthoniobacterales > Chthoniobacteraceae > JANNXQ01. The sequence continues at coordinate 8,777 of JANPIS010000062.1, read as the reverse complement.
CCATTCGGTGCGAATCGGCCCGCTGTATTTCCCCCACCCGCCCGGTGCCGGCACGGGCTGCGGCTGCGGAGAAACGCACGCGCCAAGGTTGAGGGCGATCATCAACAGCAGGGCACACTGGATCTTCATCGCCTTTGATTAGGCCAGCACTTCTCCCAGTGGGAAAGGCCCATTTGAAATGGCCGAAGCCACATTTTAACGGGGAGCGTGACGCTGCCAAATCAGCCTTGCCGCCACTCCTGAATGCGCTACAAGGCACGCCCACTATGGCTGCCAAAAAACTTACCAAATCCGCCCTCCTCCAACTCGTCGCTCAGGAAACCGAAACCGACCGCAAGACTGCGGCCTTCTTCCTCGAAATCCTCGCCGAGATCGCTCTGCGCGAAGTGAAGAAGAACGGCGAATTCACCATCCCCGGCATCGGCAAGCTCGTGAAGCAGAAGCGCAAGGCCCGCATGGGCCGCAATCCCGCCACCGGCGCGGCGATCAAGATCCCCGCGAAGACTGTCGTGAAGTTTCGGGTCGCAAAGGCGGCCAAGGACGCGGTGCTCGGCGCGAAGTAACTTCAGTGCGTCACGAGGTTGCGATGCAGCACGGTGTCGTTGAGGCCGTGATCGCAGGTGTCAAAGAGCACGCTCTTCGGGGAGCGTCGCGTCTCGACGCGCACGCGCGGCGGGACTTCCTGCCGGTTCGCGACTTCGCTGAGGTCAGCTTCACGGAACCATTCGCGGATTGCATCGGCGGTCACCGGAGGACTCGGCGGCGCGACTGGCTGGCGTGATTCAGCGATCGCCTCGAGCACGGTCGCGTCGAGCAGCTTGCTCCACAGTCGCCGAAAGAGGACCCGCGCGCCGTACATGTCCGCCGTGTTGAGCAAGCCATTGATCACAAAGGCGTAGCCGACGGCATCGGGCACTTCGTCGATGATCGAGGCGAGTGTCGTGCGGTAGGTCGCCTTCCGTTTTTGGAGATCCACATCTTCGACCGCCAACTGGTAACTCGTCGGGGAAAGATCGGATTTGACCTCTTTCGCAAGGCAGTGGCTGAGCTGCTCCTGCATCTGCGCGACCTCGTGCCACACCGCGGCCTGGCTCCTCTGCGACTTCGTGGCCATGCGCAGCTTTTTGCTCGCGAGCGATGACTTCGAACTGGCGAAGGAGCCGACGTCCTCCCCTGCCCTCGGTTGCCAGCGCCCGCTCTCCACGCAGAAGGATGGAATGGGCACCCGGCCAGATTTCATGGGCAGGACGAAATCGACGCCGAGCGTGCGGTCCTGGCGTCCGCCCTTCACGACGTCGCCGGCTTGCGCGTAGAGGTCGAACTGCTCAGACAGGTTCTCGATCTCCAATTGGCCGACATTGCCGGTCTCGTGGACGATCACCGCCTTCTGCTCGAGCGCTTCATCGAGGGTGAAGAAGCGGCTGCCATCGAAGGCGTCGCTCCCGCGCAGCAGGAAGACGCTGAGATTCTCATGAGTGTAGGGTCCGGTGACGGTGATTTGGTTTGTATTCATGGATTGAAAGCGTGGGTCGGAGCGTTGGTTTCTTGCGCATGGGTGAGGTGTGAAAAACGAGAGGGTGAAATCTTTTCGTCCTCCCGGTTCCATTGCGACTCAGCCAGTCCCTCCATTTCCGTGAGCCACGCGGCTGCGACCGCGGACGCCGGTGACTGCACTCCGATTTTGCCCTCCAGGAAATCCCGCCAGCGCTGTGCGCGCGCAGCCATGCCGGCTTTGAACGGCAATTGATCAAGGCCGTGGATGAAGTTCCGGACTGCCTCCGCGCGCTCGCGATCCATGGGCGTGGTCTCGAGCAACCACGTCGTCAGACCGTGGGAGACCTCGTCCGGCGCAGCCGCCTGGCGTAATTTTCGCAGCAGCGAAGACAGCGCGTCCACCAACTCGTGGAAGCGGTCCAATTGGTCACTGATCCCGCCGGGAGGACCTTCCAGCACCGACCGGATGTGGCGCTCAGCCAGAGCCCGGTGCTCAGACGCGGAGGCCATCGAACGAAGTCGCTCGAACGCATCAATTGCTTGCGCCAGCGAATCCCAGCGCGACCGACGCTCGCGCCTATGCTGCGGGTCTTGGGTCTCGGCCCCGTCAGTCAGCATTTGCCGCGCGAAATTCGAAAGCCCCTCCGGCTCCATCCCCAATTGCGCTTCAGGCATCTTGAACTGCAGGGGCCAGTCGCGGTCGAGGATTTGGCATTCGCTGAGATGAAGGTCGGACTCATCGGGACCGTCGGCTCCAGGCGCCATATCGAACTTAACTTCATTGGCGCCGGCGGCCTCATCCGCAATTGGGCTGATGGCTTCGAGCATGTTGAGGCTGGCCTGTCTGGCGATCGACTTGAGAAGCCAAGGACTGAGAGCAGGTACGACGACCAGCTCCTCCGCGATCTGCACCTTTTCCGACTCATCCCACGCGATGAATGCCGCGCCTTCGCAGATCAAGTTGTGCTGGATTGCCAACGCGATGGCCTCCGGCGCGTGCTTCGTCTCAAGCAGGCTGGAGATGCGCTCCTTGGCCCAGAGCAGCTTGATCGCTTCGCTCCCGACCGCGCCAGTCTCGACGGTGAGCCAGTGCTCGCGCCCATCGGGAAGGCGACCGGTGACGACGATCGGCTCCGCGCCGCTGCCGCGCAATGCGACGCGGACCACCTGACCGGCATGAAGACTGGGCCAGACGCTCCGCCCAGCCACCCACGAACCACCGATCTGGAGATCGGTGATGACGGGCCTCCGCAAGCGATCCCCGAGCGCGCGGACGGTAGCGGCGATGTCGTCATTTGGAGTCTGCAGCCAGCAACCGCCGCGGTGCTGGCGGGCGAGCGCCTTGAGGAAGGCGTCGTTGACGGCGGTGTCGATACCGAAGGTATGCACCTCGAGGTCGGGCATGCGCTGGAATGCCTCCAGAATGGCCGGCTCATTGCCGACCTGACCATCGGTGACCAGCACCAACGTGGTGCGACGGCCCGCGAAATGCGCGGCGATCTTTCCGAGCACATGCTCCGCGGCCAGGCGCAGCTCCGTCCCGCCCGCCGTGCCAATCCGGCTGATCTGCTGGAACTTCCGATCCTTGCGCACGTCGGAGGCGAGCATGGGCGCTTCCGCAAAGTCCATGAGCGCGGATTCGAAGAAGGTGATCCACACGCGATCTTCCACGCCGAGCAGATCGACAAAGGCCCGCAAAGCCTCGCAGGTCCGCGCCCACTTCAGCCCCTCCATGCTACCCGAGCGATCGACCAGGAAGTAGAAGTCCTGCGGGAAGTTCGTCGCCATCGGCACATCCGTCGGTGCGCGGAGTTGAATCAGTGCGTAGGTCTCATGGCCATCTTTCCAAGACCAGGACTGGGGTGCCAGTTGCCTCGCCTTCGGTTCTTCCCAAGTGAGGACGAAATCGCGGTCCGGCACGTCCGCTTTCCCGGAAAGCTCCACCGTCACGGCGGCGTCCTTTTCTCGCACGAAGATCGGATGCGTTGGCGACGACACGGTGCCGTCCTGCACATCCGCCGTAGAAAGCCGGCCCTGCATCGCGAAGTAGGCGGCATCGGGATGGAGCGCATCGATGCGCGGCGGGGTGAGGCGCGATGCGTCGGGCACCTCGTCGGTGTCATCCACCGTGCCCATTCCCGAACTCGAGCGGAGCAGCGGCTTGCCCGCAATGTAGCGCACCCCTGGACAAGTCGGCACGAGCAGCCGCAAGGCCTCACCAGCGCGGTCGAGCTCCTGGAACCACGCAAAGCGCACAACGATGACGTCGTCCGGCTGCACATTCCCGAGCGCGAGCGTGAAGAGATTCGCGCGCACCGTTTCCACCAGCGCTGCCCGGTGGCCCGCCGCCTTCTGTGCGCGATAGATTTTCCGCGCGGCCTCCTTCGACTCCACTTTGGCGCGGATCACCCGGCCATTGATGTGGACTTCGCAGCGATAGACCGCCGCGCCCGACGGCAGGGGAAAGGTGTACATACAGTCCAGCGGGCGCGTGGCGTTCTGGTGGTAGATCTGATCCAGCTCGACGCAGGCGATCGCGCCGGTGACGTCGAAGCGGCATTCCACTCCCTTGAGCGGCAGCGCGACGCGGGTTTCCTCGAGCCAGGCGAGGAGTCCGAAGTCGGTGGATGGAGCGGATGAACGGGATGGTTTCATTCAGTGGTTTTTGGCGTGGGTTTTTCGGGTCGGGGTGCCCGACTGCAACGCGGCCAGCACCGCCTCACGCTGGGTGGGCGTGAGCGGCGTGCCGCGTCGCGAGACGAGAAGGAAATCTTCGTCCAGAGGGATGACGCGCCACACCTCGTCGGACATAGGGATGGTCACCCGGACGGCAGTCGCCACGCGCTGCGCCTCCGACAATCCACGCCGACGGATCTCGCGCAACTCGGCCAGCGACCGGCCGTAGAGCAGCTCCCGGATGCGGCGGAGCGGCAGGCCCTGCGCTTGCAGGAGGCGGACGGCCGTGAGTTGGAGCAGGTGTTTCTCGCCGTAGGCGCCGGCTTCCGGAGCATCGACGAGTCCGAGGGTCCGGTAGTAGCGGATATTGCGCTCCGAGACGCGCTCCCCAGCCTGCCCGCTGATCGGAGCGATGTCGTTCTCCGCGCACCAGGCGTTGATCTGGTCGGAGAGTGCTTCGAGCGAAAATGAATCAGGCATTGAGCCTTCATACAGTGCGACAGTGACACTGTCAACCCGCTCATTTTGCGCCTTGTCGCAGCCGCGATCGGCACAAGGATCCCCACTCCCCCAAAGCCCGGCATCCTTCCTTCGGAGCATACTCGTGCGGCGCAACTATTCGCGTCGGCAGAGAGCGGCTTTGCGGCTCAAATTCGGCAAACCGGCGGCACGCGTTTTTGACCGGACCACCACATGCTCTGGAGATTTCGTGAGGAATAACGCCGTCCGTCCGAACACACGGTCCGAGGCCACTGAACGACGCAGTGCCTCCCAGGTGCACCTGGCGACAAAGAACGCCTACGAATCGCCAAGTGCCGGGTAGCTGGGGAAGCGGCTGCCGTTATCCTGAAGTAATGATGGCACAGGCGAACAAAAACCAATGAATCAGCCAAAAACCCAACCCATCGTTTGCGGAACGGATTTTTCCGGGTCTGCGCGACACGCTGCTCACTTCGCGGCAGCTCTGGCAAAACGCACCGGCACGCGCTTGCTCCTGGCGCATGGTATCGATGAGCGGGCGGAGATTCCTCCGCAGTATTGGCGGCGCTTGACGGCGGAAGACGGTCCTCGCCTGGCGGAGGAAGCGGAACGGTTGCGCGCAGATGGCTTTTCGGTAGAAGAGCGCGTGGTCGGGGCCGTGCCGGACGACGGCGTGGCGCGATGCGCGGAAAATGCGGACGCGCGGATGATCGTCGTGGCGTCATCGGGCATGGGAGCGGTCGGGCGTGCACTGCTCGGCAGCGTCTCGGAGCGGATCGCGGAGACGGCCTGAGTGCCGACGCTGGTCGTGCGTGAGCCCGCGGTGCTGGAAGCGTGGCTGCGCGACGCGCGTCCGCTAAAAGTTTTCGTCGCGGGTGATTTTACCCCCACGTCGGATGCCGCACTGTCCTGGGCGAAAACTTTCGCTGAGATCGCGCCGTGCGCCATCACCGTGGGCTACGTCGATCGCGAAGCGGACGAGCGGGGCGCGCAGGCCATGAAGTTGCCGGCAGGAGCACCGCCCGCGCCGGAGATGCAGGAGATGTTCACTCATGATCTGCGGGAGAAGGCGCGCGCGCTTTTCGGCGCCCATGATTTCCAAGTCCACGTGCTCGCCGCGTCTGATCGTGTGGATCTGCGCCTGCTCGAACTCGCGGACGAAGCTGGTGCCGAATTGATCGTCGTCGGCACCCACCAGTGGCACGGGCTCAGTCGTCTGCGGCATGCTTCGGTCTCGCGGCGAATCCTGCATGGGTCGAAGGTGAATGTGGTCTGCGTGCCCGCGCGCTCCGTCGCTCACGGTGCGAATGCCGCGACCCCCGCCGTGCGCCGCGTGCGCGCGGCGACAGAAACGACGTCCGCATTTATCAAATGGTTCGCCGACACCGGCATCGAGGACGTGCCGCTGGTCGGCGGAAAAAATGCGTCGCTCGGCGAGATGGTGCGCGAACTCTCCGCAAAGGGCGTGAAGGTTCCGAACGGCTTTTCGATCACCGCGGATGCGTATCGCCATTTCCTCCGTCAGAGCGGCGTGGACGAGCAAATCGCGCAAATCCTCTCGGACATCGATACCCGCGACATCGACAACCTTCGCTCCCGCGCGAGCCAGGTCCGTCACGCGATTCTCGCGGCAACGCTTCCCGGCGACCTCGAAGCTGCGATCGCACAGGCGTATGAAGAACTCCGCGGCGACGCTGCCGAGCCTCCCGATGTGGCGGTGCGCAGCAGCGCGACGGCGGAGGATCTGCCGGATGCGAGCTTCGCCGGGCAGCAGGAGACTTACCTCAATGTCGAAGGCAGGCGCGCGCTGCTCGACACCGTGCGGCGCTGCTTCGCGTCGCTCTTCACCGACCGCGCGATTTCGTATCGTGCGGACAAAGGCTTCGCTCACCAGAAGATCGCGCTGAGCGTCGGCGTGCAGCTCATGGTGCGCAGCGATCTCGCGACGAGCGGCGTGATGTTCACGCTCGATACCGAGAGCGGCTTTCGCGATGCGGTGCTCATCAATGCCGCCTACGGCCTCGGCGAAAACGTGGTGCAGGGCTCCGTGAACCCTGATGAATACTACGTCTTCAAGCCGACGCTGAAACAGGGCTTCGCGCCCGTGCTCCAAAAGGTTCTCGGCAATAAAGAATTCAAGCTCATCTACGACGTCGGTGGCGGGCGGATGGTAAAGAACGTGCCGGTGTCGCCGGGCGACCGCGCGCGCTTCGCGATCAGCGATGAAGAAATCCTCACCCTCGCGCGCTGGGCTTGCATCATCGAAGACCACTATTCGGCCAAGCACGGACGCGCGTGCCCGATGGACATCGAGTGGGCGAAGGACGGAAAGACCGGCGAGCTCTTTATCGTGCAGGCGCGACCCGAGACGGTGCGTTCGCACGAGCTAGCCGATACCTATGAGACTTACCGCCTCGCGCACCGCGGCACGGTGCTCGTCACGGGCCGGAGCGTCGGTGCGAAAGTGGCGACTGGCCCGGTGCGCGTGATCAAGAACGTGCAGCACCTCGAGCAATTTCAGGCGGGAGAAATCCTCGTCACGGACAAGACCGATCCCGACTGGGAGCCGATCATGAAGAAGGCCGCAGCGATCGTGACCAACCGCGGCGGGCGCACCTGCCACGCCGCGATCGTCAGCCGAGAGCTGGGCGTGCCGGCGATCGTCGGCACCGAGCACGGGACCGAACTGCTGCGCGATGGCCAGCGCGTCACGGTCTCCTGCGCCGAGGGCGACACCGGCTTCGTTTATGAAGGTGAGCTGCCCTTCGAGGTCCAGCGCGTGAACCTCAAGGACGTGGGCCGCCCGCGTACGAAGGTGATGATGAACGTCGCCAATCCCGAGGAAGCCTTCTCGCTTTCCTTCATTCCGAACGACGGCGTTGGGCTCGCCCGCGAGGAATTCATCATCACGACCTACATCAAGGTCCATCCCCTCGCGCTCGTGCACTACGGCCAGCTCACCGATGCTGCCGCGAAGATCGAGATCGATCGACTCACGAGCGGCTACGCGGACCGCACGGAGTTCTTCGTGGACAAGCTCGCGCAAGGCGTCGCGATGATTGCCGCCGCGTTTTATCCGAAGAACGTGATCCTCCGGCTGAGCGATTTCAAGACGAACGAATACGCGAATCTCGTCGGTGGCCGGCAGTTTGAGCCCACGGAAGAAAATCCGATGATCGGTTTCCGCGGCGCCTCGCGTTACTACCATCCGCGCTACCAGGACGGCTTCGCACTCGAATGCCGTGCGATGAAAAAGGTCCGCGAACAGATGGGCCTCACGAATCTCAAACTCATGATTCCCTTTTGCCGCACCGTCGCGGAAGGCCGGCGCGTGCAGGCGGAGATGGCAAAGCACGGACTCGTGCGCGGCGAGAGCGGACTCGAGATCTACGTGATGTGCGAGATCCCGAGCAACGTGATCCTCGCCGATCAATTCGCGGAAATCTTCGACGGCTTCTCCATCGGCTCGAACGACCTCACCCAGCTCATCCTCGGCGTCGATCGCGACAGCGAAATCGTCGCGCCCATCTTCGACGAAAGAAACGACGCGGTGAAAACGATGATCGCGCAAGTCATCCGCACTTGCCGCGCGCGCGGACGCAAGATTGGCATCTGCGGCCAGGCCCCGAGCGACTATCCCGAGTTCGCGCAATTCCTCGTCGAGCAAGGCATCGACAGTATCTCGCTCAATCCCGACACCGTGCTGAAGACCACGGTCACGATTCTGGAAACGGAGGTCGCACTGTCTCGCTCCGGGGTTGGCGGGAAAAACGCCGGCTGAAGCTCGAACCGATGCACAACACGAAAATAGGTGCCGTCACACTGGACGGGGGTGCATCCGCGCGGACCCCGGCCCTCGACTCGATGCTGGCACCGCAATCGGTGGCGCTCATCGGAGCGACGGAGGCCGCGGGGAGCGTCGGACGCACGATCCTCGAGAACCTCAAGGCAGGCGGATTTGCGGGCGCGATTTATCCGATCAATCCGAAGCGCGCTCAGGTGCTCGGGATTCCTGCACATCCATCGATCGCGGCGGTGCCGGGCGTGGTCGATCTCGCGGTGATCGCCACGCCGGCGATCACGGTGCCGGTGATCGTCGCGGAATGCGCCGCCGCGGGCGTGCGCGG
>JANPIS010000061.1:0-7360 GCA_031425095.1 Chthoniobacteraceae bacterium | reverse complement strand
TTCATGAGATACGGAACGCTCCATCCGCGGAGGCCGTATGTCCTAGGGAGAAAACCGCCGATCGCCACCCAATGCGAGCCGCAACCCCGGCGTCCCCGACTGGACCTGCGGACGCCCAGCACCCTCGCGGATCTCGCAACTTCCTCCGCACCGGCTGGCTTGCCCGGTGCCGTGCCTAGCGTCCGCGGCCCAGTCTCCGACGTAGCAGCGTTTTTGCGTTCCATTCCCCTCGTTCTTTTTTTCGCCACATGCACTGCCACTCGCGCCGGGGGTGCTGCGGAAGATTGGCCGCAGTGGCGGGGGCCTACTCGCGACGGCGTGATCCACGGGAAGGCGTGGCCGGGTTCGTTGAAGGAGGACGTGCTGAAGCAGCGGTGGCGGGTGGAACTCCAACCGAGCTACTCCGGGCCGATCGTCTCGGGTGGGCGCGTCTTTGTGACTGAGACGGTGGGCAAGAAGAACGAGCGGGTGCGGGCGCTCGATCGCGAGACCGGCAAGGAGCTGTGGCGGCGCGAATGGGAGGGTGCGATCTCGGTGCCGTTCTTTGCGAAGTCGAATGGCGACTGGATCCGGGCCACGCCGGCCTGTGACGGGGAGCGACTCTACGTGGTCGGCATCCGCGACGTGCTCGTCTGCCTCGACGTGCAGACCGGCGAGGAGCGCTGGCGGTTCGACTTTCCGCAACAGCTTAAAACGGACGCGCCATCCTTTGGTGCGGTCTGCTCGCCGCTGCTGGATGGCGACGCACTCTACATCCAGGCGGGCAACGGACTCTGCCGCCTCGACAAGCGCACCGGCAAGCTGACGTGGCGCACGCTCGACGACGGCGGTGGCATGATGGGTGGCGCGTTTTCCTCGCCACTGCTCGGGACGCTCGGCGGCCAGAAGCAGCTCGTGGTGCAGACGCGCAGCAAGCTTGCCGGGGTGAATCCAAAGGACGGGGCGGTCTTGTGGGCGCAGGAGATCGAGGCCTTTCGCGGGATGAATATCCTCACGCCGATCATCCTCGGCGACCTCCTGCTGACGAGCACCTACGGCGGCAAGACTACCGGCTGGCGCGTGCAGGAAAGCGGCGGCAAGTGGTCCGTGGCGCGCGCTTGGGAGCACAAGTCGCAGGGCTACATGACGACGCCGGTGGTGGTGAAGGGCACCGCTTACACTCATCTCCGCAGCCAGCGCGCCATGGCCATCGACGTGGCCAGCGGTACTGAGCGTTGGACGACGGGGGAGAGCTTCGGGAAGTATTGGAGCCTCGTCGCGAATGGCGACCGTCTGCTCGTGCTCGATGAGCGCGGCACGCTCTATTTGCTCGCGGCGACGCCGGAGAAGTTTGAGAAGCTCGACGAGCGCAAGATCTCCAAGGCGGACACGTGGGCGCACCTCGCGGTGAGCGGACGCGAGCTTTTCGTTCGCGAGCTGAATGCGATCACGGCGTGGCAGTGGGGCGAGTAACCATGGGCGATCCGCTCAGCGCTCCTTGATTCGGATCTGAAGCTGGCGTGAGAGCAGCCAGCGGACGGCGAACATGTCCATGGTCGCTTTGATGGCGCGGTTGCCGAAGCCGTACTTGCTCACGCCGGCGACGCGGGGGCGGTGGTTCACGGGCATCTCGGTGATGCGGTAACCCATGCCCTTGATTAGCGCGGGGATGAAGCGGTGCATGCCGTAGAAGGGGACCAGCGCTTCGCGGCATTCGCGGCGCATGACTTTCAGCGTGCAGCCGGTGTCGTGGACGCCGTCGCGGGTGAAGCGGCTGCGGACGAAATTCGCGAACCGGCTGGTGAGTTTCTTGGAGAAGCTGTCCTGCCGCTGAGCGCGCCAGCCACAGACGAGGTCGTAGCCTTCGTCGAGCCGGGCGAGCATGCGCGGGATGTCGGCGGGGTTATTCTGCCGGTCGCCATCGAGGAGGGCGATGCGTGCGCCGGTGGCGGCATGCACTCCGGCATACATCGCGGCGCTCTGGCCGGTGTTTTTCGCAAACTCGATGACGCGCACTTCCGGGCCGCGGCGGATGCGCTGGAGGGTGGCGTCGCGCGAGCAATCGTCCACGAGGATGAGCTCGTAGGGGATGCCGGCGAGCGCTGCGGCGAGCTCGTCCTGGAGGGGCAGGATGTTGTCCTCCTCATTGTAGAGCGGGATGACGACGGAGAGGAGCAGAGGTTGAGAGTTGAGGGTTGAGGGTTGAGACTCCACGGCGAGTTTGGGGACGAGTGCGCTCCGCGTGAACTCGTCGCTAGCGATTCCGTGCGGAGCGCACATTTCCTCGGAAAAGGGGCGGACACTCAACACTCAACTCTCAACCCTCAACTCCCGTGGTCAGAGATCGACCTGCTTGTAGTTGCGGCAGGCGAAGATGCGGAGCTGGCGCAGCGGGAGGCCGCGCCGCGTTTCGTCGATGCAGGCGACCATCTCGACACTCTCGAAGCCGCGCTTGATCGAGGATGGCGCACGCTCTTCGGCGCGCTCGGTGATGTAGAGGGCGGTGCGGCCGAGGAATGGGTTATAGCCCATTTCTTCGGTGTAGTACTCGTCGGGCGGGCGCTCGCCGGGCGGCAGGTCGAGGTTCTCGTCGTAGCGCGGCCAGAAGAAGTACTGGTTCTCGGGGTAAGCGGATTCCGGGACGTACACAGGCGGGTGGCCGGGGCCTTCGGGGCGCTTGTCCTTCATGTAAAAGGCGAGGCTTGCGGCGGCGCCGTAGTTGTTCGCGATGAGGAAGACGCGCTCGCCGAGTTCGGTCTCGAACTTCCGACGAAACTCCTCGATCTGCTCGGCCGCGGATTGGCGTCCGCGGAGTCGGGCGGAGGGATCACGCTGGTAGGGGAGCGGGATGCCGAGGGTGCGCAGCGCATCGGTATTCACGATGATGATGCTCATGACCGCTCCGACGGCGAGGGCCGCGATGCAGAACTTGCGCGCCCACAAGTGTTCTCTCGCCTTTTCATGCCACAGGGCCGTGGCAAGGATCGCGAGGCTGACTGTGGCGGGTGCGGTCCAGTTCGCCTCGCCGGCCTGCTTCAGCGCGAGGAAGAGGTAGAGCGCGAAAAGCGGGAGCGAAAAGGAGAGGAGGAATTGCGGCTTGGAGTGGAGCCGGGCGGCGCGCAGTCCCCACCACAGAGCCGCGCAAAAGCCTGCGAAAATGAGCGGCGAGTACACGCCGAAATGCGCGCCGATGAAGCTGAACCACTCGCCGAGATCGAGGCCGAACTTGCCCTCGAGACCGCCGCGTGCGCGCAGATGCACCGCGGTGATCCAGTCGTGCTGCGCATTCCAGATGATCGGCGGCGCGGTGCAGAGCGCGAAGACGGCGAGCATGCTGTAGAAGCCGGGGCGCCGAAGCTCGCGGCGATACTTCGGCATGATCACGAGCGCCAGGACCACGGAGAGGAGCTGCATGGCGGCGGTGAACTTGGCGAGGAAGCCGAGCCCGATGAACAGGCCGGTCGCCGGCCACCAGAGGGAGAAAGCAGGGCTGCGCTCCAGCGCGAGCCAGCACGTGTACATCGCGGCCATCCAGAAGAAGATCGAGAGCGGGTCGATCGTCATGACCAGCCCGCCGACTTGGAAGATCGGCGTGCAATTCATGACGACGACGGTCCAGATCGCGACGGACTCACCGTAGAGGCGCCGCGCAAAGGAGAACATGAGCAGGCTCGTGCCGAGCGCGAGCAGCGGACTGAAGAGGCGCACGCCAAACTCACTCACGCCCGCGAGGTGGGTGCTCAGCCACATCGTCACCGCGATGCCCGGGCCTTTGCTGAAGTAGCTCCAGTCGAGCCGCTCGGACCACTGGTAGTAATAGGCTTCGTCAGGCGAGAGCTCGACCTGGCCAATGAGGATCAGGCGGAGGACGGTGAGCGCGCCGAGGAAAAGGTAGAGAAAACGGCGCGCGTTCATGGAGGGGACGGAGGGAAAATCATGTCTTTCACGCCGCGAGGAGGCTGGGGTGCTGCGAGTGGATCTTCGGCAGGAGGTGGCCGGCCCGAGTACGCCAGAGCCATTCGGCGATGGCCAGCCAGAGCATCGTCGCGCCGAGGCCGAGGAAGATGGAAGTGATCACATCGCTGGGCCAATGCGCGCCGGTGTAGATGCGGGAGTAGCCGACCAGCGCGGGAACGAGGAAGGCCCACCACGCGCGGCGTCCGAAGAAGCAGACGGCGACCAGCGCGGCGGAGACGGTATTCATCGTGTGCGAAGAGGGAAACGACCGGCCATCCACGTCTTCGAGGGTCGTGCGAGAGAGCTTCGTCTTCGGTTCCTTGAAGAGCGCGAGCACGCGCGGTCGAGCCTTGGCGAGATCGACCTGTCGCACGTCGTTGTGCGACTGGTGCGGGCGGGGGCGATCGACGACGCGCTTCAGCGTTCGGGCGACGAGTCCGTCATTGATTGCCACGACCAGTACGGCGGTGGCGAGGAAAGCGCGCGCCCGAAAGCTGCCCCGCGCGATGATCCACACGCCGAGCACCACGACCAGCGGGAGCCACACGTCAAAGCTGGACACACCCGCCATGAAGAGATCGAGCCCGCGGCTCGTCCATTCACGGTTGATGAGAAAAAGTAACTTCTGGTCCATTGGGCAAAGGTTGAGTGTTGAGAGTTGAGAGTTGAGAGTCCACCGCTTTCCCTCGCGCCGGCGCACTCGCCGCGTGGATCCGCTTCACTCCATCAACCGCTTCCCACCTTCCGCTTTCCTGCCATGAGCATCTTCCGCGCACCTGCCTCGCTCACGATCGCCGCCGCGTGGCTTTTCAGCCTGCTCGCCTACGCTGAAGAGCAACCTTCGGCGCGCGCCATACTCGAGAGCGTGCGCTCGGCTCAGACGGCGCAGACTCAGACGATCCGAGGGCGGCTGCGCACGGGTGGAAAGTCGATCCCTTTCCGGCTCGTGGCGGACAACGGCACGCTGCGCTGGGAATTCACCGATCCGCCGCAGACGATTCAGTTGCGGCTGCTGGAGAGTGATTCGCGGCTGGAGGAGATCACCGGCGGCACGGCGAAACGGGTGAGCGCGGCGCGCTTCGACGACAAGGTCCGCGGGAGTGACATCAGCTACGAAGATCTCGCGCTCAAATTCCTCTACTGGCCGAAGGCAACGATCGAGGGCGAGCAGATCATGATCCTGCGCAAGTGCTGGATCATCCGTGTGGAGCCGCCGGCGAAGAACGTCTCGCAGTACAGCAAGGCGATGCTCTGGATCGACAAGGAGACCGGCGCCCTGATGCAGGCAGAAGCCTATGGTCCCGATGGGCGCATCGCGCGCCGCTTCAAGGTCATCTCCCCGCAGAAGATTGACGGCACGTGGTTGCTCAAGCAGATGCGGATCGAAGGCATGGAAGCAACGCGCACCGGCCCCGCGGATCGCGCGCCGACCTATCTGGAAGTGGACGGCGTGGAGAAGTAACGCGTCGCGCGTTACGACTGTGGCGCTTTGAGGCGCTTGGTCACGTCGAGTTCGATCGGGCCGTACTTGGCTTCGTAGGCCTGGATCGTCTGCGTGAGATGGATGCAGAGACGCTTGGCGGCGTCATGCGAAAGGATCACGCGATTTTCCAGCTTCAGCGGCTCGTCGATGATCGTGCCGAAAAAGTTCAGGTTCATTCCGAAATCCACGACGACTTCGTTCGGCGTCTGGGCGATGCGGCAGACGTTGGCGTAGATGCTCTTGAGGTTGGAAGCATCGATCTGCGGGGGTGCTGGCTTGGTTTCTTCAGACATAGGGCGGGAGGGGTAGCCGAGGGTTCCGGGTGCCGCAAACGTTTTCTTCCTCGCGAGCCTCCGGCGCCGCGGGCACGCTGCCGCGCCGCGTGGAAACGACCGCCGCCATTCTCCTTCGCAAGACCCGGCTCACCGAGACGAGTCTGATCATCACGTGGTTCACGGCGGAGCACGGAAAGATCAAAACGGTCGCGAAAGGAGCGCGGCAACCGAAGAGCCGGTTCGCCGGACTGCTCGATCTGTTCTTCGACTGCGAGATTCAGTTTGCCCGCAGTCGGCGGAGTGAACTGCACATCTTGCGCGAGGTCGCGCTGACGAATGCACACGAGGGGCTGCGGCTCGACTACGATCGCGTGGCGCTGGCGTCGTATTTCGTGGAGTTGATCGAAGTCGTCACGGAGCCGGATCACTCTGTGCCGGAGATTTACGATCTCCTGCAGCGCGCCTTTGGCTATCTCAACGAGAAGCCGGCGACGTTGCGGGCGTTGCTGCACTTTGAATCGGAGCTCGTGCGGTTGCTCGGGATTCAAGGGCAGGCAGGCGTCTCACCAGCGGTCGCGATCGGACGCGCCTACCAGCGGCTGCCGACGACGCGACCTGGGCTGTTAAAGCAGTTGAAGGCGGCGGGCTAGCGGGGAGTAGATGTTTCTCAGCGGAGCTTGACGGTCCCGAACGCGCACCGGACGCTCGCGACCATGCTGCCACTCGCCGGCGAAAACTTTCCTGCCTCCGCTACCGAACTTATCGATGCCTTGCAAATCGGTCTCGCCGCACGCGGTTTCGCGCCGACGCGGGTGAACATTGAGGGTGCGGCGTGGCCGGACGTGCCTTCGCTGGCGATCGATGTGTCCGGCGCTCGAGTCACGCGGAACGTCCGCCTGCCCGAGGCTGCCGCGCCCGGCGCGGACAAGCTGCGCTGTGCGCGGCTGGAGATCATCGGCGCGCCGCTGTTCTTCGAAGGCACGCCGGCGCAACTGCGGCTGCGGGCTCAGGATGTGGTGTTTGACCTGGCGCGGAGTGCGGAGAATGAACCGCTGCTCGCGCTGCACACTGCCGCGAGCGGTTCGGTGGAGATCGAGATCGCGAAGCACGATCTCGAAGCAATGTTGCAACGCGTCGCCGTCCTGGCCGCGGGCGATCACGGCGTCGAGGTGAAGAAGACCGTACTCGAGCTCACGGCCCATCACTCGCGGATGCTGGCCGTGCGCGCGGAAGTGACGGCGAAGATGTTTGTCATGAGCGCCGCGGTGAAGCTCACCGGTGAAGTATCCGTGGATGATGCCCTCCACGCCCGTCTCGCGAATCTCCGCGTGAGTGCGGACGGGATGGTGGGAGCGATGGTGAATACCGTCGCGCGACCGTTCCTCGAGAAGTGGGAGAACCGCGAGTTTGCGCTGCTGGCGTTCTCACTCGGCGGGATCAAGCTCCGCGATGTCGCGGTACGCGGCGGGGACTCGCTGCACCTCGAGGCGCATTTCGGGGCGGATTGAGGGCCGGCGCTCGCTGGCGTCTGTGGCCTGAGGCGCGAAAGGGGCGCCTTACTTCGCGGGCAGTGCGCTGGCGGTTTCCTTTTTCGGCCCGCCGCGCTGCAGGTGGATGAGGTCGGTCAGAATGTTCAGTGCTTCGGACTTCACCGGGTCGCGGCCAG
>JANPIS010000060.1:0-1588 GCA_031425095.1 Chthoniobacteraceae bacterium | reverse complement strand
CTGCCGCTGCCACGATCACAAATACGATCCGATCTCGCAGAAGGAGTTCTACCAGATCTTCGCCTACTTCAATTCCAACGACGAAAACGGTGTGCTCGATGACTTCGGCGGAGCGGGCGTCACGCGGCGCGGGGGAAACTCACGGCCGGTGCTCGCGCTGACCACTCCGGAGCAGCAGGAGAAAATCGCGCAGCAGGAGAAAGTCGTGGCCGAGGCGACCGCACGAGTCGCTGCCGCGCCGAAGGAACTCGCCGCTGCGCAGGCCGGGTGGGAGCCGAAGTTTCGTCAGCAACTAAGCGGCAACTTCAACGCGTGGACGATGGCGGAGCCGAAGGAAGTCCGCAGCGACGGCGGCGCGGTCTTCGTGAAACAGGCGGATGCCTCGTGGCTGGCGACAGGAGTGAATCCGCCCTTCGACCAATACCTCGTCGTCGCACCGATCGCCGAAGGCAGCTTCAGCGGACTCCTGCTCGAGGTCTTTCCGGACGACTCGCTGCCGAACAAGAGTCTCGGTCGCAACTCGAATGGCAACTTTGTGCTCACCGACGTGATCGCCGAGATCACCGCGCCGGGCCTGGAGAAGCCGCTCGTCGCGACCTTCACGCGCGCCGAGGCGGACTACAATCAGAAGGGCTACGAGGTGAATCTGATCGTGGATGAAAAGACCAAGCGCGGGCGCAAGGCGAAGAAGAGCCAGGGCTGGGCGGTCGATGGAAACACGAAGCGTGATCCGCGGAAGGCCATGTTCGTCACCGGCACGCCACTCACTGTGCCGGCCGATGCCACGCTACGCGTGACCTTGCGCCACGACTCGAACGCGAATCACAACATCGGCCGTTTCCGCCTCTCCACCTCGGCGCTCCCGCCGGCGGCAGTGAAGCTCGACGGTGCGAAAGTGCCGCCCTCGATCGTCGCGGCGCTTAATGTGGCCGCCGACAAACGCACCCCGGTGCAGCGGACCGAGCTCGCAAAATTCTACCGCGAAAACACCGACAACCCGGTGAAGCGTGCCGAGGCCTCGCTCGCGTCGGCGAAGAAGGCCCTCGATGCCATCTACGGAAATGTGCAGACGACCATGGTCATGCAGGAACTGCCGCAGCCTCGGGAGGCGCGCCTGCTCAACCGCGGCGAGTATGACAAGCCCGGCGCCGTGGCCCCGCGCGCCCTCCCCGCTGCGCTCCCGCCGCTTCCAGAAAGCGCGCCGAATGACCGGCTCGGATTCGCGAAGTGGCTCGTGAGCGGCGAGCATCCGCTCACCGCCCGGGTCTGGGTGAATCGCGAGTGGGAGCGCTTCTTCGGCACGGGGCTCGTGAAGACCTCGGAGAATCTCGGTTCGCAGGCCGAGTGGCCGAGCCATCCCGAGTTGCTCGACTGGCTCGCGACGGAGTTCGTACGACTGAACTGGGACATGAAGGCGATGCAGAAGCTCATCATGACGAGCGGGACCTATCGGCAGTCGTCGCAGGTCACGCCGGAGCATCTCGCGAAAGATCCCGAGAATCGTCTGCTCGCCCGCGCTCCTCGCCTTCGCCTGCCGGCCGAAGCGCTGCGCGACCAGGCGCTCGCCGCCAGCGGTCTGCTCGTCGAG
>JANPIS010000059.1:0-5736 GCA_031425095.1 Chthoniobacteraceae bacterium | reverse complement strand
ATTCTGAAACATGATCCGACCGGGCAGCGAGCCAGTGGGCCAGCCGCCGCGAGCGCTTTCGCCGGGCGCACTGCCGAAGGATCCTGTGGTGAAAATGCGCGCGGTGCTCGCCTCCCGCACGGCCTCGGCGAAGTAACCGTACTGCTGGAACGAGGCGTCGTTGCGTCCGGTGTATTTCAGGAACTCCGCGACGGAATCGACCGGCTTCTCAAACGCGAACTGCGGCGGCCCGAGCGTGGGCGCGCGCGGCACCTTCGGCTGCGTCGTTCCGGAAAAGGCGATCATCGCTTCACCCCACGGACGCTCCGGACTCGGAGGCGAGGACGGCCGCAGATTCGCGTAGCCCGCGTTGTCGGCGCCGATGTTGATCCCGAGGAAATTCGAGAACCGCGCGAAGCGCTGCGTCGCGAGCGAGAGACTGCGATAAAGCGGCGCGTGCCATTCGGGCAGGGTGTGGGCGAGGAAAGGCAGCGACGGATGCTGGAGGGAAGGCCGCGTCCAGCTGTTGTCGTACTGCAGGCCGAGCTTCACGCCGCGCGCCGACAATGCCGAGGCGCGCATCTCGAAGCTCGCGGGATCGCCGGGCACTGGCAGCGTCCCGGCCGAATCGAACACCGCGTCGTAGCCGCCCTCGGCCAGCATCGCAGCGTAGTCCGCGGGCGCCGTGCCCGGCTTGAAGAAGCCACCACTCATGCCGTGCGAGAGCGCCGTGGCGTAGATCGTGAAAGGTGAGCGGGCGACTTCGATCCCGAGCCAGCGGGCGATGCCGCGAGCGCGATCCTGCCCTGGGATCGAGGGCAATGGCTGGCCGAGCGCGGCGAGGTCGGCGTCCCATTCACGCTGGTGCGCAAAGGGCGCGACGGCGCGCGGCAGATTCGTGAGCGTGATCTTCGGACCTTCGCCCGGAACGGTGGCATTCACCACGAGGTGACGCTCCTGCGGAGTGCCGAGTTTCACCGGCATGAGGCCCGCATCGAAGGTGATCGCGGGACGACCGGCGACCGTGAGCTCGTACTTTTTCCCCGCCTCCGTGGCCGGCAACAGCAGGGTGAGCGAGCGCCACGGGCCGGGCTTCGAGTAAACGACGACGCCGCCGTATTTCAGCACGACGTTCTTCACCGAGGGCCCGCCATCGCCCTGGATCAGGTAGGGAAAAGTCCACAGCTCGTAGAGCCCTTGCGACTCGAGCGCGGAGGGCGCGGTGCGGGCGGTGTGGTCCGCGGTGTAAATGTGGCGACGTTTCGCGGAGCCGAGCATCGGGCGCAGCCAGTGGCCACCGGGCTGAATGACGTCGTCGGTGGGCGCCTGGAAATCCGACGCCGCTTCGCGGCCACGGCGCAGCTTCAGCGCGCGCGTTTCCTCGGCCGTCTTTTGCCACAGCGGCTGGCCATTGATGGTGAAGTCCGGCCAATCGACAGCATTCGTGCCGCCGACTCGCGAGGCGAGCTGCCGGGTCGGGGCGTAGCCGTTGCTGAATCCACGCGGGACATCGTAGCGCACGAGCGTGAGCACCGCGGAATACTGCTCCTCGGGCGGCGCCTGCGGAACGACCGGCTGGGCCGAGGCACGGCAGAGTGCGATCAGCACGCCAGCGATCGGGAGGAATCGACGAATCATGCGTGGCAGATGCATGCGCCCAAACGTGAGGCTTGGAAAGCGGGAAACGTGAAGTTTGCGGGCGGGTAGAACCCGCATTCGTGCCTTTGACGGGACGGGTTCCGGAGTTATCAGGAAACATTCCCATGTCCCCGCAGCAAACCCGCGCCGCACACCTCACGCGCCGACAGTTTTTCTCCCGCAGCGCCACCGGCATTGGTGCCGCCGCGCTCGCCTCGCTGCTCGAGCAGGATGGCTTCGCCGCGCCCGGCGTCGGCCCGCGCATCGGCGGCCTCGAAGGCCTCCCGCACTTTGCGCCGAAGGCGAAGCGCGTGATCTACCTGCTGCAGAACGGCGCGCCGCCGCACCTCGACACCTTCGACTGGAAGCCGGAGATGGAAAAATGGCGCGGTCAGGAGATTCCGGAATCGATCCTCGGCGGCAAACGCTTCTCGACGATGACGCAGGGGCAAAAGGCGAAGCCGGTGCTGCCGCCCTTTACTGGCTTCAAACAATACGGCCAGTCCGGCGCATGGGTCGGGGACTTCCTCCCGCATACGGCTTCTGTCGTGGACGACCTCTGCTTCATCAAGTCGATGCACACCGAGGCCGTGAACCACGCGCCGGCCATCTCCTTTTTCCTCACCGGCGGCGAGCAACCCGGCCGCCCGAGCATGGGCGCGTGGGCCACGTATGGACTCGGCACGGAGAGCCAGGAACTCCCCGGCTTTGTCGTCATGACGTCGCGCGACAAGGAGGCGTCGTGCGGCCAGATCTTCTACGACTTCTACTGGGGCTCGGGCTTTCTGCCGTCGAAGTTTCAGGGCGTGCGCTTCCGCGGCAGCGGTGACCCGGTGCTCTATCTCTCGAATCCCGAAGGCATGTCGCGCGAAGTGCGTCGCGGGCTGCTCGATGATCTCGCGAAGCTCAATGAGGAGCACTACCGCGAATATGCCGACCCGGAGATCGCCACCCGGATCGCGCAGTACGAGATGGCGTACAAGATGCAGGCGAGCGTGCCGGAGCTCACCGACTTCTCGCAGGAATCACCGGAGACGCTCGCGATGTATGGCCCCGACGTGCAGCGCCAGGGCTCCTTCGCCTACAATTGTCTCATGGCGCGCCGCCTCACCGAACGCGGCGTGCGCTTCGTGCAATGCTTCCACGCCGGCTGGGATCATCACCGCAATCTCACCACACAATTCGAGATCCAGTGCCGCGACACGGATCAGCCCAGCGCCGCGCTGGTGAAAGATCTGAAACAGCGCGGCCTGCTCGATGACACCTTGGTCATCTGGGGCGGTGAATTCGGACGCACTCCTTTCCTTCAGGGCGACATCAAGGACCGCAAGCAATGGGGCCGCGATCATCATCCGTATGCGTTCACCCTGTGGATGGCTGGCGCCGGAGTGAAGCCCGGGATGAGCTACGGCGAGAGCGACGAGTTCGGCTTCAACGCCGTGAAGGATCCGGTGCACGTGCATGACTTCCAGGCCACCGTCCTGCACCTCCTCGGCATCGACCACGAGCGTCTGACCTTCCGCTTCCAGGGCCGCCAGTTCCGCCTCACCGACGTGCATGGGAAAGTGGTGCAGCCGATCCTGACGTAGCGTTGGAGTGCCTTTGCACGGCTTTCCGCCAGTCGAGGCGATGGGTCGTGAACGCGATTCGGCATGAGAGCGATATCAAACTTCTATTTCCGTTTTAAGGCCGCCGTCGCGTATTTCTTGTCTTCCTGCACCCATGTCTCTCCGCAATACGCTCATCCTTTTTTTCGCCATCTGGGTCTCGGTGATCAGCGCACTCCAGGCTCGGCTGAATCCGGACTCGATGCGCGGACTGGGAGAATATCTGCAGTCGTTCCGCAAGACGAAGGGGGTTTCCACGGACAAGTTCAAGATCGGGTTCCTGCCGGTGACCTGCCACCTCACGTGTCCCGTCACGGACTTCATCAACACGCAGGTCCACGGCGAAGGGCTGTTTGAGCCGTTGCGTTTCAATAGCTGGCCGGAACTGAAGGAGGCTTATCTCGCCGGGCACACGCCCGCGACATTCATCCTCGCCCCGATGGCCATCGCGCTCCGCGAGCAGGGTGTGAAGATCAAGATTGTCTATCTCGGCCATCGCGACGGTTCCGCCGTGATGGTGCACAAGGACTCGCAGATCTACCGGATGGAGGATCTGCGCGGCAAACGCGTGGCGGTGCCCAATCGCTTCTCCAATCAGCGCCTGCTTTTCTTTCGCGCGCTCAAGAACGCGGGCATGACGATCAATGATATCGAGATGGTGGAAATGCCGCCGCCCGACATGCCTGCGGCACTTTACTCAAAATCGGTGGATGCCATCTGCTCTGGCGAGCCCTTCATGGGGCAGACGGAACTCGATGGCTACGGCCGCGTGCTGTGGCTGACCAAGGATGTGTGGCCAAACTTCATCTCCTGTGTGCTGGCCGTGCGGGAAGACGTAATCCAGACGCGACGTGCCGAAGTGCAGGCACTGGTGGACGGAATCGCGAAGAGCGGGAAATGGCTCGACGAAAGCATGGAGCATCGGATGAGTGCGGCGAAATTCGTGTCGAAGAATTACTACATGCAGGATCCGCGGCTGCTGACCCACGTGCTGAGCAAGCCACCGGATCGCGTGAAGTACACCCGGCTGACTCCGCTCAAGCCGGACTTCGAAGAGATCGAGGCGCTGGGAAAAGAGTCCGGAATCTTGCAGGGCACCGCACGGTTTGAGGATTACGTCGATCCGTCTTTCGCCGACAGCGCGACGCAGACGGTCAAAGCGTGGGTGTTTGAGGGACCAAAGTGATGAACGCCGCCATCATCGAATCAGCCAAGCCAAAGCAAGCGGACCCGGCCGCACCACCCGAGCGCCGCAGGGATCCGCATGGGTGGCTGAAACTTGCGCTGCCACTCGGCGTCGCGGCACTCTTTCTCCTCGGCTGGGATTCCGCGGTGCGGGTCTCGGCCAGCGAAGTTTTCCCGAGACCGATGCAGGTGCTGCAGGGGATCGGCGAGCTCATCGAGAAAGGACTGCTCCTCAAATACATCGTCGCGTCGCTCTTCCGCGTGACCTGGGGTTTCGGCCTCGCGGTCCTCGTCGGAGTGCCGTTCGGTCTGTTCCTTGGCTGGTTCTCGCGGGCCTACCAGGCTTTCAACCCGATGATTCAGATCTTCCGCCCGATCTCGCCCATCGCGTGGATTCCGGTGGCGATCCTCTGGTTCGGCATCACGGATATCGCGCCGATCTTCCTCATCTTCCTCGCGAGCGTATTTCCGATCACGGTCTCCTCATCCGCCGCCGTCCAAAATATGCAGCCGGTGTATCTGCGGGCCGCGCAAAACTTCGGGCTCTCCCGCACCGAACTTTTCCGCCGAGTCATCCTGCCGTCCTGCCTGCCGCAGATCATCACCGGCCTGCGCATCGCGCTCGGCATCGCGTGGCTCGTCGTGGTCGCGGCGGAAATGATCGCCGTCAATTCCGGCCTCGGCTACCTCATCATCGACGCGCGCAATGCTGGCAAACGCTACGATCTCGTGGTCGCCGGTATGGTCATGATCGGCTTGATCGGACTCGTGCTCGACCTGCTCGTGCGGAGACTGGAAACCTTCGATGAAGTGCGCTGGGGTTACGCGAACCGATGACCACCGCCGTCGAAATCCGCGATCTCTGGATGAGCTTTCCCGGCAAGCAGGCCGACGAGCAAATCCACGTCCTGGAGCGCATCAACCTCACCGTCTCCGCGGGCGAGTTCGTCTGCATCGTTGGGCCGAGTGGCTGCGGAAAATCCACACTGCTGAACATCGTCGGCGGCTTCCTCGTGCAGTCCCACGGCGAGGCCATCGTCGAGGGTGCGCCGGTCAGCGGGCCAGACCCGCGGCGCGTCTTTGTCTTCCAGGAAAATGGCGTCTTCCCGTGGCTCACCGTGCGCGAAAACATCGGCTTCGGCCTCTCGCGCAAAACGCCGGAAGAACGCGAGAAGAAGGTCGCGCATTACACCGACATGGTCGGGTTGAACGGCTTCGAGGGTGCCTACCCGCGCGAGCTTTCCGGCGGCATGCGGCAGCGTGTGGAGATCGCCCGCGCCCTCGCGGCGAATCCCGACATCATCTACATGGACGAACCCTTCGGTGC
>JANPIS010000058.1:0-27293 GCA_031425095.1 Chthoniobacteraceae bacterium | reverse complement strand
GCCGAAGCGATCCTTCTGCCCGAGCTGCAAGTACCAGATCCCGTGGCACCACAATCTGCCGCTGTTCTCCTGGCTCTTCCTGCGCGGAAAATGCGCCAACTGCGGCGCTCGCATTTCGTTCCGCTATTTCGGCGTCGAACTGCTCACGGGCCTCCTCTTCCTCGCCGTGTGGATGAAGCTCATGCACTCACCGCCGCCGATGTGGGCCGAATCGCCATGGCTGCTCGCACTGCCCCTGTTCATTCTCGTGAGCCTGCTCATCGTCGCGACGTTCATCGATTTCGAGCACTTCATCATCCCCGATGAAATCACCTGGGGCGGTGCCGCGGCAGGCGTGATTTTGAGTTTTGCGATCCCGACGCTGCACGGTGCTGAAACCGCGGTGCTCGGCGGATTTCGCGGCCTGCTTGGCGCGGCCGTCGGATACTTTTCGCTCTGGGGAGTGGTCGAGCTGGGCAAACTGGCATTTGGCAAGAAACGCGTGGCCTTCGAGAAGCCGGAGCCATTCACTTGGGTCCGGCGTGGGGAAGAAGCGGACTTCACGGTCGGAGAAGAGAAGATGCTCTGGAGCGACTTCTTCATACGCGGCAATGAGAAGCTTGTGATGACGTGCTCCGAGGTGGAGATCGACGGGCAGCGGAGTGAGAACGTGACGCTGAACTTCACGTGCGACTGGCTGCAACTCGGCGACCGCCGCATCGAGCTCGTGAAGACGGAGGCCATGCGCGGCACGGTCACGGAAGCGACGTTCCCACGCGAGGCGATGGGGTTCGGCGACGTGAAGTTCATCGCGTGCATCGGAGCGTTCCTTGGCTGGCAATCGGTCGTCTTCACGATCGTCGCGGGGTCGGCATTCGGCGCGATCGTTGGAAGCATCGGGCTGCTCACGGGCCGGCGCGAACAGTCGGCGAAGATCCCGTTCGGCCCTTACCTCGCGCTCGGCGCGCTGTTGTGGATCTTCGTCGGCCCACAATTCATCGCGTGGTATCTCCACCGGGTCGCCGGGATCTGAGGCCGATTAGCGCTCGACGCGTCCGCCGCTCCCTCCAGCCGCCAGCGCTTCCACTTCGCCCAGAGTGAGCAGCGGAAAATCGCCCGGGATGGTGTGCTGGAGAGTGCTCGCCGCGACGGCGAAATTCAACGCCGCCTCCGGCGTATCACCCCGCATCTCCGCAAAGATCAGCGCCCCAGTGAAGCAGTCCCCTGCCCCCACCCGATCGACCACGGCGATCTCGTAGCGCGGTGAATACCAAGTTTGCTCTTCAGATTGCAGCATCGCACCCCAATCCGTCGTCTGCGCCGAATCTCCCCGGCGCATCGTGAGCGCGACCTTAGAAAACCCGAAACGCTCGCGCAGCGCCTCTGCCGCGATCCGCTCGCGATCCGGCGCCGACTCCGGGACGTCGAGCGCGAAAACGCCGCGCGCTTCCTCCGCGCTCGTCACACAGAAATCGACGTGCCGCATGAGCGGCGCGAGCACCGCACCGGCACGCTCGCGCGACCAGAGCTTCGCCCGGTAGTTCAGGTCGAAGCTCACGGTCAGCCCGAGCGCCTTCGCCGCGGAACACGCCTCCGCCGTCAACGCCGCCGCAGATTCGGAGACACCCGGCGTGATTCCCGACCAGTGAAACCACCGAGCTCCAGCAAAAATCGTGGACCAATCAAAGTCACCCGGACGCGCCTCGCTGAAAGCACTGCCCGCGCGATCATAGATCACGCGGCCCGGCCGTTGACTCGCACCTTGCTCCAGGAAATAGAGCCCGATGCGTTCACCACCACGCAGGATGTGCCGCGTGCCGACGCCGTGTCGGCGCAATTCATCCACCGCTCGCTCACCCAAAGCATGCGCCGGCAGCCGGCTGACGAACTCCACACTGCCGCCAAGCTGCGCGATCAAAACCGCGACATTGGCCTCCGCACCACCCGGGGTGATCTCGAAGTGCGGCGCCTGGAGGAAACGCTGATGTCCCGGCGTCGTGAGCCGCAGCATGATTTCGCCGAGGGTGATGAGGTCTGGCATGTCGCCGAGACTGCCGTGGAGGACCCGGCAGGTCCAAGCCTTCACTACGAACACAAAGGGCGGACAGCTTTCGCCGTCCGCCCTTGAATGTTCTTGTGACTGTTTCCGGGCTCAGCTCGCGCCGGCAGGTTCGCCGCTGGCGCCGGCTGGAACGCTAAAGGTGAGCTTGCCGTTTTCGGCGCTCACTTGAGCGGTGTCGCCAGCTTTCAGGTTCCCGCGCAGGATCTCCTCAGCCATCGGGTCCTCGAGATAACGCTCCACCGCACGGCGCATTGGACGTGCGCCGTATTGCGGATCGTAGCCCTTCTCGATGAGAAGTTCCTTCGCCTTTTCGTCGAGGACGAGGTCGATCTCTTTGATTTTGATGCGGGCGAGCACTTTCGAGATTTCGAGATCCACGATCTGGAGCAACTCGGGTTTGCCGAGGGTGTGGAAAACGATCAGATCGTCGAGACGGTTGACGAACTCGGGCTTCAGCACGCGCTTGGCCTCGTCAAGGATCTTCTCCTTCATCACGTCGTAGGCCTGCTCGTTCTTGGCGGTCACCCCGAAGCCCATCACGCTCGACTTCTTGATCAGCTCCGCGCCGATGTTCGACGTCATGATGATGATGGTGTTGCGGAAGTCGATTTTGCGGCCGAGCGAGTCGGTGACTTTGCCCTCCTCCAGGATCTGCAGGAGCAGATGCATGACATCGGGATGCGCTTTCTCGATTTCGTCGAAGAGCACGACGCTATAGGGGCGGCGCCGCACGGCTTCGGAGAGCTGGCCGCCTTCCTCGTAGCCGACGTAGCCCGGAGGCGAACCGATGAGGCGGGAGGCGGTGAACTTCTCCATGTACTCCGACATGTCGATCTGGATGAGCGCGTCGCGGTCGCCGAACATGAATTCGGCGAGGGTCTGCGCGAGGAAGGTTTTCCCGACGCCAGTCGGGCCGAGGAAGATGAACGAGCCGATCGGACGGCGCGGATCTTTCAAGTCGGCACGCGAGCGGCGGAGGGCCTTGGAGATCGCGACGACGGCTTCGTCCTGACCGATGACTTTGCCGCGTAGTTCGCTCTCCATCTTCAGCAACTTGTCGGTCTCGGCCTGCTCCATGCGCTTGAGCGGGACGCCGGTCCACTTCGAGAGGACATGCATGATGTCGTCCTCGGTGACCATGACTTCCTTCTCTTCGCGCATCTCGCGCCACTCGGTGAGGATGCGTTCGAGCTTGTCCTTCGCCAGCTTCTCGCTGTCTCGCAAGGCGGCGGCTTTCTCGAAGTCCTGCGCCTTGATCGCGGCTTCCTTGTTGCCACGGATGACTTCGATCTCTTTCTCGACGTTCTTCACATCGGGCGGACGAGTCATGGATCCGATGCGGGCGCGAGCGCCGGCTTCGTCCATCACGTCGATGGCCTTGTCGGGCAGAAAACGTCCGGTGAGATAACGATCGCTGAGCTTCACGGCCTGCTCGAGCGCTTCCTCGGTATAGCGCGCCTTGTGATGCGCTTCGTATTTTCCGCGCAGGCCTTTCAGGATCAAGATCGCCTGCTCGACGTTCGGGGCTTCCACTTTCACCTGCTGGAAGCGGCGCTCGAGAGCGGCGTCCTTCTCGATGTATTTGCGGAATTCGTTGAGGGTCGTCGCTCCGACGCACTGCATCTCGCCGCGGCTGAGCGCGGGCTTGATGATATTCGAGGCATCCATCGCGCCTTCGGCTGAACCGGCGCCGACGATGGTGTGCAGTTCGTCGATGAAAAGGATCACGTTCTTTGTCCGGCGGATCTCATCCATCACGGCCTTGATGCGCTCTTCAAACTGACCGCGATACTTGGTGCCCGCGACCATCAGGGCGAGGTCGAGGGTGATGACTTTCTTGTCGCGCAGCAGCTCGGGCACATTGCCCGTCGAGATTTCCTGGGCGAGGCCTTCGACGATCGCCGTCTTGCCCACACCGGCTTCGCCGATGAGCACGGGATTGTTCTTGGTCCGGCGGCAGAGGACCTGGATGACGCGTTCGATCTCGCTCTCGCGGCCGATCACCGGATCGATCTCGCCCTTCTTGGCGAGTTCGGTGAGGTCGCGACCGAAGGCACGCAGCGCTGGAGTCTTCACGTCCTTCTTGCTGCCGGAAGTTTCCTGAGGCGCCTCTTGCTCGGAATCGGGAGGGGTGAAATTCGGGTCGAGTTCCTTGAGGATTTCATTGCGGGTGCGCTCGATATCGACTTCGAGATTCTTCAGCACGCGCGCGGCCACACCTTCGCCCTCGCGCAGCAGACCGAGCAGGATGTGCTCGGTGCCGACGTAGGAATGATTGAGCGACTTCGCCTCTTTGCCAGCCAGCGCCAGCACCTTTTTCACCCGGGGCGTGTAAGGGATGTTGCCGACCATCTTCGTCTCCGGTCCGGAGCCAACCTGTTTTTCGACCTCCATGCGGACGGTCTCAAGGTCGAGGCCCATCGTTTGGAGGACATTGACGGCGACGCCCTGACCGAGCTTGATCAGCCCGAGCAGCAGGTGCTCGGTGCCCACATAGTTGTGGTTGAAGCGGTCTGCTTCCTTGCGGGCGAGCGCAAGGACCTGCTGGGCGCGTGGGGTGAAGTTATTCATCATTTTGGAAGCGCGTTCCGCTGGCTACTGCCGCGGGCCTCGCACGTCGCGAAGGTCGCAGCAAGCTCACGGAACACACCGCACTTTGGAACGGATGCGGTAGGGGTGCAAGGAGTGAGCCGCGTCATAGGAAAAAAATACACAACAAGTACGCAGCGCGCCGAACCGAGGATGCGCTCGCCAAGTACCGCTCTGGAGAGGCATCCTGCGCGCCCCTCCTGAATCCGATGCCTCATCCCAACGAGCCCCTCCCGCCACTGAAACTCTCTGCCATGGAGCCCCGCTAGAGATTGCACGATGCTTCTGGTCGCAGGCCTCTTCACCGCCGCAGCCGTGATCCTCAGCTTCCTCGGCTGGGGCTCGCTGGTCTCTCGGTTGGTCTTCGGAAAGGTAACGGGCGCGTGGCCATTTCGAGCCGCCTGGGGCATGGCGGCAGTGGCTCTCGTGGGCGGAATATTGAACTCACTCGAGGCAGTTTCTGTGCCCGCGAACCTGGCCGTGCTAACCGCCGGCCTGCTGCTATCCGCACCGCTGATGCGATCCCTCCCGGATTGGCGGCAGGCCATCGGAAGCTCACCGGGACCGGCTCTCCTTATCACCGGCGTGGCAGTGGTCGTCCTTGTCGTGGTCGCCGCCTCGCTTTTCCCACTGCGCTGGGAGCCAAATGATGACGCCATCGCCTACGCCATGTTTCCGCGCAAGATGCTCGATACCGGCGCGCTTGTGGAACCGTTCAGCAATCGCCGCATCGTTTCCTTTGGTGGCTACCACTACCTGCACTCGCTGATCCTGAGCCTCCTCTCGCATCACGAACTCCACCTGCTCGACCGCGGAATCGCCACGGTTCTCACCGGCTCGGCGCTCGTTTGCTTCGTGAGGCATCGGCTCGCCGCGCCGTGGAGCATCGCGTGTCTGGCAGGCGTGTTTTTCATGCTGTTTCCGCCGATCCGCGTGAATCTCGCGCCGACCTGCGTGCTCAGCCTTTTGTCCCTGACGCTGCTCGAGACGTTTCTGCTTTCCGGCGAAGCTCGTCACATATCGCCATGGCGGCGCGCGGTCATCCTCGCACTCGTCACCGCAGGCCTTCTCGCGATGCGCGCAAACGCTCTCGCCATTGTCGGCAGCCTCACGGTCGCCCTCGTCCTCAGCGAGCGCACTCCGGGAGTCCACGGCATGGCCAGCAGGCTTCGGCTGCTCGGCTTGATTGGCGTCGTAGGTGCCATCCTCCTCACGCCTTGGGCTGTCGCTCTCGCTCATTCTTCGGGCACGCCCTTCTTCCCACTGATCAAGGGCTACTACAATAACGCGGTGCCCATGTCCGTCGCGAAGTCCGCCGGAGAGTGGGTGAGTTTTCTGTGGGAAAATTTCACCTACGCGCACTTGCAGTACCTCCTGGGATTCGCGCTCGTCGCCTACGCCATTGGCGCGATGCCCGGCGCGATGATGTGCTACGTCGTCTCGGCCTTGCTCACCGCGCTCGCGACGATCGCTGCATTCAACCTTTCCGGCGGATTTTGCATGGCGCGCTACCACGGGCCATTCACCACCGTCGCATTCGTGCTGACCGGCGCAGCGCTGGGGACCCATGCGTGGCATTGGGTTTCGCGTGCAAAGTTCGGCACCGACACAGCTCTCCGCAGGGTGCTGCTCGGTGCGGGCGTCGCAGCATGCCTGGTGGTCGCAGCCGCCGCACTGACACGCGGGGGCTGGCGCGCTGAGTTGAAGGAGCACGGTTGGAATCCACAGGCCGTGCTCGAAGCGCGGGTGCAGGCGTCGTATCAGGCAGCACTGCCGCTCGGTGAGAAGTATCGTCAGGCGCTCGCCACCCTCCCTCCTCGATCCAGAATCCTCGCCGCGATCGACGCTCCATTTCTGCTCGATTTCAAACTCCACGAAATCATATGCATCGACGACATCGGCGTGGTGAATCCCCCGCCCGGCTTGCCCCTTCAAGGCGGCGGAGAAGCACTCCGCAGCTTTCTCACAGGTCTCGGCTTCACCCACCTCCTTTACGTCAAACCCGACATCTCGAAGACGATCTACTCGAGGGCGCTGTGGAGTAAACCGGACCTGGAACCGATCTGGCGTCTGCGCGCACCGTACTGCCTTGCCTTTTTCGACGCCGCCGACGCCCTCGCCGCAACCGGGCCGGTACTCTACGACAGTCCCGACGCCGTCATCATCTCTCTCTCCGCCGCCTCTCTGCCGACGCCATGACCTTCCACCAGCGCATTCTGCTCGACCGCCTCGTTGCGACCCCGCTCTCAGTCCTCGCGAATTTTTTTGTGCGGCTCCTGGGTCGCGTGATGCGGCGCGATCACACGACCGACGCTGCAAATACCCGTGAGATCGTCGTCTGCAAACTCGTGGGCATGGGCAGCGTCCTGCAAGCCACGCCGCTCCTGCGTGGCTTGCAACAGGCTTACCCAAACGCCCGCGTCACCTTTCTCACCCTCAAAGGCAACCGCTTCCTCCTCACGCGGCTCGAGGGAGTGGATGAAGTGCTCTGCCTCGACGACTCCGGCGCACTCCCGATGCTCCTCAGCACCGCGCGGGCGCTCGCCCTGTTGGCCACGCGGCGGGTCGATCACTACTTCGATCTGGAAGTTTATTCTGGCTTCGCCTGCCTGCTCTCGATCTTCAGCCTGGCCAGGAATCGCCTCGGCTTCTACCGCCACACGGATCGTTTTAAACGGGGCATCTACACGCACCTCGTCTATTTCAACACGCGCATCCCGGTGCGCCGCCTCTACCTCCAGCTCGGCCGCGTCGGCGGCACCGCAGAGCAGGCCGCGGACGACCTCGGGCCGATCCGCGTCGAGCAGTCCGATCGCGAGTCGCTGCGCGGAAAGCTGACCGCCCTCGGCTTGCCGGATGGAACGCCCTACGTGCTCGTAAATCCCAATGCGTCCGACCTGCTCATCGAGCGCCGGTGGCCGGCTGAGCACGTCGTCGCCGCGCTCAGCCAGCTCAGCGCCGCAGGACATCACCTCGTCGTTATGGGCGCCCCGTCGGAAGCCGAGTATGTGGCTGAGATCTGTGCCGCCGTCCCGGAGGAAATCCGCAGCCGGATCATCGACAGTTCCGGGCGACTGGCGCTCGGCGACGTCTTCGCCCTTATCGAAGGCGCCGCCTGTGTGCTGACCAATGATACCGGGCCGATGCACATGGCCTTTGCGCTCTCCCGCCCCACGGTCTGCCTCGTCGGCCCGGCCGATCCCGTTCACTACAGCCTCGAAAAGCCCGGCATCGTGACGCTCTACGCGCCGGTGCCGTGCAGCCCCTGCATCTATGAAGTTGACGAGCCTCCGTGCCATGGGGACAACGTGTGCATGAAGCGTCTCACCCCCGATTTCGTCGTGGCTCAGGTCGAGAAGCTATTGGCGCAGAGCAGTCTGGGCCGTTCCGATGGCGGGACGTTGCGGCTGCCGATGGTGTGGAACGACGAATCCGGCCGGCCGCTCGGGATCGTGGTGCGCAGCTCCGTCTCCACGTCTGCACGATGAGCGACCGACCGTGCGAGGCGTGCGGAGGCCGCGACTTCCGACCTCTCTACCGGAAAGACGATCACGATTTCCAACGCTGTCCGGACTGCGGCCTCATCCGCATCCATCCCCAGCCGACGGATGAGGTCCTCGCCCGCATCTACGGCACACAGTACTACGACGCGTGGGGCGTTCAGACGGGCGCGGACCGTGTCTTCGCATTGAAGAAGGCCACCTTTCGGAAACACGTCTTCAACGAAGTGACCCTCGAAAAAGGCGCGCGCATCCTCGATTGCGGGGCCGCATATGGCGCGCTCATGGATGCGGCGCGGGAGAACGGCTGGGAGCCCTACGGCATCGAACTCGCCACCGAAGCCGCTGCCGCGATCGGCGAGAAGTTCGGCAGTGCGCGGATTTACTCCGGCCCCTTCGAGCAAGCCCATTTCCCGACGCTGGGAGACGCTGCCTTTGACGCGGTCTTCATGTGCGATTTCATCGAGCATGTGCGCGATCCGCTGAGTGTGCTGCGCAAGACGGCGAGCCTGCTCCGGCCCGGCGGGCAACTCGTCGTCACCACGCCGAACGGTTCGTCGCTCTCCAGTCGGCTCATGGGCTCCTCCTGGCCGCACAGCAAGGTCGAGCACCTCTACTTTTTCGACCCGCACAATCTCGGGCTGCTCCTAGACCGCGCCGGCATCACCCTTGAGCACTCGCGCACCGCCAGGAAGGTGCTCGATCTCGAGTACCTCCGCAGCCAGTTCAACACCTATCCGCGTGCCGTCGTGACGCCGCTGATGAACCTGCTCGCGCGGTGTGTCGGAAGCGGGGCCACACGGCCACTTTCGTTCTCGTTTGGGGAGATGCTGCTCGTCGGGCGCAAGCGTAGCTAGGGGCATTCGATGAACCTCGTCGGCGCACTGCAACGCAACCCGCTGGTCAACTCCGCGGTCAAGACGCTGTGCATTCATCGGGTCGCCGATGCCTGGCTGCGGCGGTTTCCGATCCGTACCCGGACCGCCTCGGGCAGCGTGTACATCGTCGATTCGGTGTCGGCGCTCGTCGTCGCTCGGGAGATCTTTTCGACGGATGTCTATGCCGGACCGGTCGCGGAGTTGCGGCCCAAGACCTTCGTCGATCTCGGGTCGAATGTCGGCTACTTCCCAGTGCTCGTCGCGGATGTCACGCGCAGCCGGGAGATCCGCGGCCTCTGCGTGGAACCCAACCCGCAACTGCAACCCCTCGCCCAAAAACATCTCCGCGAGAATTCCCTCGGTCGCGTTCACCTCCTCGCCGGAGCGGTCGGCGCCGTCGGAAGCAATGAGGACACCGACTTCTTCCTCAATCCCTCCCACATCGCCTCGTCGCTGCGCAGCTCGTTCAATCCTCACGTGGCGCTCGGAGGAAAGGTCGAAAAAATCCGCGTCCCGCTGATCGATCTCGACCAAGAGTGGCAGCGTCACTTTGCGCACGAGCGCGTCGGTCTGTTGAAGGTGGACATCGAGGGGAGTGAGCTGGAGTTTCTGCGCAGCCATGCGCGATTCCTCGAACGCGTGGATTCGATCCTCGTCGAATGGCACAAGTGGGTGACGACACGTGAGGAGATCGTCGCATGCCTCGCTCCACGCGGCTTTGCGCTGCATTCCGTGCGGCACGAGGATCTCAACGCGGGAACTGCACTTTTCCTCCGGCGGGGATGACACCGACCACCCCGCGCCCCCGGACCGTGGGCCATCGGCCGCCGCGACACGGCTCTTTGACGCGATCCCCAAGACACTTTCCATTTCCGGGTCTTCGCAAACGCCCCATGCGACTCCCTTCGCTCATCCTTTGTTGTCTCGCGACTGCGCTGCATGCAGCGGTCGATTTCAACCGCGACATCCAGCCGATCCTTTCCGAGAACTGCTACCACTGTCACGGCCCGGACGAAAAGGCGCGCAAAGCGAAACTGCGGCTGGATCGGAAGGAAGCCGCGCTGGGGAAAAACGAGGATGGGGTTGCGATCGTCGTGCCGGGCAAGGCCGCGGAAAGTGATCTGATCACGCGGATTCTCAGCACAGACCCGGACGAGGTGATGCCGACGCCGAAATCGAACCGGAAACTCACCGACGCGCAGAAGGAATTGCTGAGGCAGTGGGTCGAGCAGGGCGCGCCGTGGGCGGAGCACTGGGCGTTCATCGCGCCGGTGCGGCCGCCGGTGCCGAACATTCAACATTCGAC
The DNA here is from genome assembly GCA_031425095.1 of Chthoniobacteraceae bacterium. GTDB lineage: Bacteria > Verrucomicrobiota > Verrucomicrobiia > Chthoniobacterales > Chthoniobacteraceae > JANNXQ01. The sequence continues at coordinate 16,979 of JANPIS010000058.1, read as the reverse complement.
ATTCAACATCCAACATCCAATCGATCGCTTTGTCGGGGCGCGCCTGGAGCAGGAGGGGCTTTGGTTTTCTCCGGCGGCGGCGCCAGAGAAAATCATCCGCCGGATGACGCTCGATCTCACCGGGCTGCCGCCGACGCCGGAGGAAGTGGCGGCATTTGTAAGTGAATATTCCGCGCAGGCGACATCGAGCGTGGAGCGGCTCGCGGATCGCCTCCTCGCTTCACCGCGCTACGGCGAACGGATGGTCTGGGAGTGGCTGGATGCGGCGCGCTATGCAGACACGAATGGCTATCAGGGCGACCCCACGCGCTCGATGTGGTATTGGCGCGATTGGGCGATCAGGGCGCTGAACGCCAACATTCCGTTATATAAATTCACTTTCCAACAACTGGCCGGCCATCTGCTCCCGATTCCTTCCCAGGCGGAGCTCATCGCGACCGGGTTTCATCGCAATCACATGATCAATGGCGAAGGCGGACGACTCGCCGAAGAGTCCCGTGTGGACTACGTGCAGGACCGCGTGGAAACCACCGGCACGGTCTGGCTCGGGCTCACTTTCAACTGCTGCCGCTGCCACGATCACAAGTACGACCAGCTCACGCAGCGCGAGTACTACCAGCTCAGCGCGTTCTTCAACTCCATCGAAGAAAGCGGCGGTAACGACGCGGGCGGTCTCGCCAACCCGGTGCTCTCCTTCGCCTCGCCGGAAGAGCAGAAGAAAATCGACGAACTGAAACGCGTTGAAAACGAAGCGGCGAAAGCTGTCGTCGCGCTGGAGAAAAACCTGCGGTCCGAGCAGCCGCAACGGGAGGCGGCGATGCTCGCTGGGGGCGTTTCAAAAGCGGAGGCCGTGTGGCAACCGCTGACGCCCGTCGAAGCAAATGCTGAGCAAGGTTCAAAGCTCGCCATCCAGCCGGACGGCAGCGTGCTGGCAAGCGGGCCGACTCCGGACAAGGACGAGTACGTCGTGCTGGCCCACACCGAACTGGCCAACATTACAGGGTTCAAATTGGAGGCCATTCCGGATGAATCGCTGGAAAACAAGGGACCGGGCCGTTCGCCCGCGGGCGGAAATTTTGTCCTGACCGAAATCGCACTCCAGGCGAGCGGCAAGAACATCGAACTCACTCCCGTCCATGCGGATTTCGAGCAGGAGGGATTCGCCGCGAGCGGCGCCGCGGATGGCAAGCCAGCGACCGGGTGGGCTATCGCCCCCGCCATCGGCAAGCCACACGCGATCTACTTTGAGGCGCGCGAAAAGATGGGCTACAAGACACAGGTCGAACTCGCCTTCCGGCTGCGCTTTGAATACGGCGGCGGACACATCTTGGGGCGCTTCAGGATTTCCGCGACCACCGATCTCCCCGCGCTCTTCCGACCGGTCCCGGAATCCGTGCGGCTGACGATCGCCAAGCCCGTCGAGCAGCGCACCGACGCGGAAAAAGAAGAGGCGGCGAAATTTTTCCTCGATACAAACCCGGAGCTGAAAACCGCCCGCGTGAAGAGCGACGCGGCGAAGAAAGCACGCCTGGCCGCGGAGAAAGCCGCGCCGCGAACCATGGTCATGCGCGAGCGAGCGCAACCGCGCGAGACTTCCATTTTGATCAAGGGCGCTTACGACAAATTCGGCGACAAGGTCACGCACGGCACTCCGGCTTTTCTGCCGAAGCTCCCCGCCGAGGCTCCACCGAACCGCCTCGCGCTCGCCCGCTGGCTCGTCTCGCCCGAGCATCCGCTGACGGCGCGGGTGACGGTGAATCGTTACTGGCAGACGTTCTTCGGCCGGGGTCTGGTGAAGTCCGTGGACGACTTTGGCGTCCAGGGGGAGAAGCCGACGCATCCGGAATTGCTCGACTGGCTGGCGCGCGAATTTATCGAAAGCGGCTGGGACGTGAAGCACCTGCACCGCCTCATCGTAACCAGCGCGACCTACTTGCAGGACTCAAAGCTCGCGCCCGGCATCGCCGAGCGCGACCCGGAGAACAAGCTGCTCTCGCACGGTCCGCGTTACCGACTTCCGAGCTGGATGCTGCGCGACCAAGCGCTCGCCGTCTCGGGTTTGCTCGTTGAAAAGGAAGGTGGTCCGCCGGTGAAAGTCTATCAGCCAGACGGCGTGTGGGAGGACGCGACGTTCGGGCAGATCAAGTTCACGCAAGATCACGGCGAAGCGCTCTACCGCCGCAGCCTCTACATTTTCTGGCGCCGCATCGTCGCACCCACGCTCTTCTTCGACACGGCAAACCGGCAAAACTGCACCGTCAAAACCGCGCGCACGAACACCCCGCTGCACGCCTTGGTCACGCTCAATGACATCACCTACGTGGAGGCCGCCCGCGCCTTTGCCGAGCGCCTGCTCAAGCAGGGCGGTGGCACCGACGCCGAGCGCATCGCCTACGGATTCCGCCTTTGCACGGCGCGTTCACCCGGCGAAAAGGACGCGGCCATTCTGGCGGGATCGCTGGCGCGCTTCCGGCAGGAATTCTCCGCCGATCCCGCGTCCGCCGCCAAGCTCATCGCCACCGGCGAATCCAAGCCCGACGCGAACCTGGGTGCTGCGGAACTCGCCGCACACACCAGTCTCGCCCTGCTTCTCCTAAATCTCGACGAGACCCTGAGCAAGGAGTAGCGCCCGCCAGGGAATCCGCTCGCACCCCTCGGTCCCCCGATTTCTGGCGCTACAAACCGCGCGTCTTGCCAAGCGCCAGCCTGCCTCCTAGGCTCGCCGCCCCTTTTATGACCCCGACCCCGACCCGCGCCACCAAGAAGTCTGCCAACGGCAAATCCCTCCATCGCAAGTGGTCGCACGAGGTCGTCGATGGCCATGAGCGCGCCGCGAGCCGGGCCATGCTGCACGCCGTCGGTTTCGCCCGCGAAGACTTCAAGAAATCCCAGGTCGGCATCGCCAGCACGTGGTCGATGGTCACCCCGTGCAATATGCACATCGACCAGCTCGCCCGTCAGGCCGAAGCCGGCGTGAACGCGGTCGGCGGCAAAGCGGTGATCTTCGGCACCATCACGATCTCGGATGGCATCTCGATGGGCACCGAGGGGATGAAATACTCGCTCGTTTCACGCGAGGTCATCGCGGATTCCATCGAGACGGTGATGGGCTGCGAAGGCTTCGACGGGCTCGTGGCCATCGGCGGCTGCGACAAAAACATGCCGGGCTGCCTCATCGCCATGGCGCGGCTGAATCGCCCGAGCGTCTTCGTGTACGGCGGCACGATTCTCCCTGGCTGCATCACCGGCATCCTCGCCGACAAGCGGCTGCGCAAGGATCGCGTCGAAATGTTCGCCAATCGCAACCTCGACATCGTCTCGTGCTTCGAGGCCGTGGGACAGCACTCGAACCAGCAGATCGACGATCGCGAACTCGCCCTCATCGAGGAGATGGCGATTCCCGGCGCCGGATCCTGCGGCGGCATGTACACGGCGAATACCATGGCCAGTGCGATCGAAGCGCTCGGCATGTCGCTGCCGAACAGCTCCGCGCAGAATGCGGTGTCGCGTGAAAAGGCACTCGACGCCCGCGCCGCTGGCAACGCGGTGATCGAGCTGATCAAGCGCGGCATCCGGCCGAGTGACATCATGACGAAGAAGGCCTTTGAGAATGCGATCACCGTCGTCATCGCCCTCGGCGGCTCGACGAATGCCGTGCTGCACCTGCTGGCCATGGCTCATTCGATGGGCGTGGATCTAACGCTCGCCGACTTCACCCGCATCGGAAAACGCGTCCCGGTGCTCGCCGATCTGAAGCCGAGTGGGCGTTTCCTGATGAGCGAGCTCGTGGCCATCGGCGGCCAGACTCCGCTCATGAAGATGCTGCTCGACGCCGGGCTGCTCCACGGCGGAGTGATGACCGTGACGGGGAAGACCCTGGCCGAGAATCTCAAGCGCGTAAAACCTTACCCTAAAGGTCAGGAAATCATCCGCAGCCTCGATAACCCGATCAAAAAGGATAGCCACCTCGTCATCCTCCACGGCAATCTTGCTCCTGCTGGCTCGGTCGCGAAGATCTCCGGCAAGGAGGGTCTGCGCTTCTCCGGCAAGGCGATCGTCTTTGAGAATGAGCAGACCGCTCTCGCCGCGATCCTAGATGGCACGGTCAAGAAGGGCCACGTGATCGTCATTCGCCACGAAGGCCCGGTCGGCGGCCCGGGGATGCGCGAGATGCTCAGCCCCACGAGCGCCGTGATGGGCAAGGGCCTCGGGAAAGAGGTGGCATTGATCACCGACGGACGCTTCAGCGGCGGCAGCCACGGCTTCGTCGTCGGTCACATCACGCCCGAGGCCGCACTCGGGGGGCCGCTCGCCGTTGTGAAGAACGGCGACATCGTCACGATCGACGCCACTAAGCGCGAGCTGACGCTCGACATTCCGCAGAAGGACATCGACGCCCGCTTGAAGAAGTGGAAGCAGCCCGCACCGCACTACACCCGCGGCGTGCTCGCCAAGTATGCGAAGCAGGTGAGCACTGCCAGCCTCGGTGCCGTGACGGACTGACGCGCGGCGTTCCTGGCAAGCAAGGCAGTCGCCTTCTCGCATCACCTGCCTTGCGCAACTCCGGGAGCGCCATCAGGTTCAAGTTGAGACTCCCCTCTTGTCATGGACTTCTCTCCCTCGAAGCAACGCCTCTTCATTGCCGCCGGATGGCTCGCGACAGCCGTGATCGCCTACTCGATCGGCAGTCTGCGCGCACCTTCGCCGACTCCGCCGCCCGGCGGTGAAAAGGCGTCATCGGTCGCGGGAGTGACGGTCGTCTCCGAATCGCGGGAAGGTGACGACGCTGGGCTGGAGCGGCCACTGGATGGTGCCCACGGAGCGCTGGGTCGCAGTCTTCCGGAGATCGTCGGCAATCAATCGCTGGGCGATTACCTCAAGCGCATCCTCGGTCTCGACGACGACATCAAGCGCACCACGGCTTTCCTCGAAGTCCTGGAGACTTTGAAGACGCCCGAGCAGATCCGCGAGGCGCTCGAAGCAGTGGTCAAGTCTGGCCGCGGCTGGGGTCGCGGGGCCTCGAGCCGGGAATTCTCCATGCTGCTCCAGAAGTGGACCGGCATAGATCCAAGCGGCGCTGCCGAATATGCGCTGAAGGCAACCGGCCGCGAGGAGCGCTACATGGCCATGAGCAATGTGCTGCGCACTTGGACTCGTCTCGACCCGCACGCCGCGCTCGCCTGGGCCGAAGCCAATGGCCACGCTGCTGCGACTGATTCTGGAGCGCAGCGCGATGAATCCGAAGGCAATCTCGCCGTCGCCATGGTCGCATCCCGACTCGCCCAGACCGACCTCGACCTCGCGCTGCGTGCCGCCGGGACGGATGCCAATTCGCGGACGATGGCGCGGCTCGGCGACAATCTGGCGGAGGAACTCTACAAGCAGCGCGGCGAAGCGGCCGCTCGCGAAACGATCCTCGCCATGCCGGAGAGCAAACTCCGCGACTCTATGATGGCCGAACACGCAGACCGCCTCGCGAAGACCGACGGACCCGCGGCGGCGAAGTGGGCCACGACCCTCCCGGCTGGCCCTGGGCGCAGCAGGGCGCTGGCCGAAGCCGTCGCCGGATGGGCGGAGCAAGATCCCACCTCCGCCGGCAATTTCCTCAACAGTATGCCCCCTTCCACAGACAGCGACGCCGCACGCGAGCGCTTCGCCCGCGAAGTCCTCAGCAAGGATCCTCTCGGTGCGATTTCCTGGGCTGGAACGATCACCGATCCAGGCGAGCGGCAAAATACGACGGAAAGCCTCGTCCGTTCATGGGTCCGCCGTGACGCCGCGAGCGCGAAGACCTGGGTCATGCAGAGCACCTTCTCCGCCGAGACCAAGCAGCGCCTACTCTCACCGGACAGCGGGCGCGGAAGAAACTGAGCCGCCCGCGGCTGCGCTACACCACCACGTGACCGTCGAAGACGAAATCGGCTGGTCCAGTGAGCGTCACATTGCGATAGCCGGCGCCGTCTCGGTCGAAGCCCACATCCAGTCGATCACCGCCCTGCACCCACACGCCCACTGGTGACGAAACGCCCTCGACTTGATTGAGGATCAGCGCCGCCGCGACGACGCCCGTTCCACAGGCGAGCGTCTCGCCTTCCACCCCACGCTCGTAGGTGCGGATCGCGAAGTCCGCGCCACGCTTCGCGACGAAGTTCGCGTTCGTGCCCTTCGGCTTGAAGTGCTCGTGGTAGCGCAGTCCGGCGCCCAGTCCGACGACATCCACCGCAGCGAGGTCATCCACGAGCACGACGGCGTGCGGCACGCCGGTGTTCACGAAATGCACGGTCAGCTTGCTTTCCTTCACCGGCAGGACTGCGCCGAGCGCCAGATCCTTCGGCACGCTCATTGCCAGTTCGACGAGGCCGTGATGCAGCTTCGCGGCGATGACACCGGCGGGCGTTTCAAATTTCACCAGCCCCGTCTGCCCGGAGATGCTGCTCGCAAAACGCGCAAAACAACGCGCGCCATTCCCACACATCTCCGCCTCGCCGCCGTCGGCGTTGTAGTAGCGCATCCGGAAGTCCGCCTCCCCTTGTGCGGGCTCGACGGCGATCAAACCATCCGCACCCACTCCGCGATGCCGGTCGCAAATCCGCGCAATTGCAGCCTGGTCGAGGTCGTAACGCAGGTCGCGGTTATCGACCATGACGAAGTCATTTCCGGCGCCGTTCATCTTGGTGAAGGTGAGCATTAGGAAGACGATACTAAGCACACACTGCGCGGTGCGTCCAAGCCGTTGTCGAGCGGTTGCGATCGCCGCCGATGGGCCAGTCTTTCGCGCCTATGCGAAAAGCTTGGCCACCGGCTTCCCGCCATCGGTGATCGGCACGGGACGGTCGCCGTCCATGAGGTTTTTCGACGGGTTCACACCGAGCGTGGCGCAGATGGTGGCGAAGAGGTCGGGCACACTCACCGGCTCATCTACGATCTCCATGGCCAGCTCGTCACTCGTGCCGATACATTGACCGGTGCGCAGCCCACCACCCGCGAGCAGCACGGTGAAACACTTCCCGTGATGCCCACGTCCCCCGCCCGAATCGAAATGCGCCGGACGCCCGAACTCGCCGGCAACGACGATGAGCGTCTTGTCGAGGAGGTGGTTCGTTTTCAGATCGTTGATGAGCGTGGACATGCTCACGTCGAGACCCTGGATGAGCTTGTGCTGCTCGCGCTGTGCGGCGTTGTGCGTGTCCCAGCCGGCGCCGTTCACGAAGTTCACATTGAACCCGACTTCGAGGAAACGCACCCCACGCTGGATCAGTCGACGCGCGAGCAGGCAGCGCTGGCCAAATTCATCTCCATACGATGCGCGCAACGAGTCCGCCTCCGAGGCGATGTCGAAAGCTTTCATGAAGTCCCCCCCCTGCAGGCGGAACCCTTCCTCGATCGCCTCGTCGTAATCGCGCGGCGCCGGATCAGCAGCGCGGCCACGGAAGTCTTCGCGCACTGTCGCGAGCAGTTGTTTCCGGCGAGCCACACGTTCCTTCGAGAGATCGCCCGGAATGGTGAGTCCGGCCGGACCGCTCGCCGTGTCTGTGAGATAAACGTAGCCAGCTTTCGGTCCGAGAAATCCAGGACCGCGCGTGGCGCTCGGATAGCCCATGACGATGTACGCCGGCACACCATCGGCCACGGCTTTGCGCTGATGCGCGATGATGGAGCCGATCGACGGATACACGACGCTGCCGCTCGGCAGTCGACCGGTGTGCATTCGATTCGTCGCCGCAGCGTGCTCGTCGATCACATTGTGATTCACCGTGCGCACCGGCACGAGATGCTCGGCCATCTTCGCCAGCCGCGGCAGGTGCTCGCAGAATCTCGCGTCGGGGATCGCGGTATTGATGGCATCGTAGTAGCAGCCAGCGACCTTCTCCCCGTCGCCTTTGATCGGCTTCGCGTCGAACGTATCGATCTGCGAATAGCCGCCGCCAAGCCAGATGAAGATGCAGTGCTCGGCTTTGCCCATCGGCACATCAGGAACGGATGTGGCGAGACGTGGAAAGGCCAGTGCTCCGGCGGCGAGCGAGGTGCGGGTGAGGAATTCGCGGCGATTCATAAGCGTGGGGAGTTAGGGAATGAAGGTGTATTCAGGAGTGAGAATCAGCGCCCAGACGGCGTCTTCCATGCGCTCGCGCCAGGCCGGGACCAGGCGTGGCGTGGGCACGTCGCCCGCACGGACGATCTTCTCCAGCTCATAGACGATCGGCGTGGAATCCGGGTGGAGGTGATTACTCCACATCGCAAACTTCGTCATCCGCGGCTTCTCCGGCACGTCGCCGCTGGCCACGGCGCGGACGCGGTCTTCATACCCATCGCGCAGTGTGGCGGTGAAGGTGGCGCGTTCCTTTGCACTCGGCGCGCGGGAGAGCACGCGACGAAAGAGTTGCGTGACGAGTTCATCGAGCGGCTGATCGCGCAGCGCCAGCGCGGTGAAGGCGCTGTCTTCACTGAGACGCGTAATGCGGGCGCCAAGAATGCCGTTCGCAAGGAGCGCGGGCTGCAGGACGTTCGACGCCTCTTCGCGTGTGGATTTCGGTTCCGCGCGGGAGTCGCGCCAGCCGAAGACGGTGAGCACGTCGGTGAAAGGCTGCGCCGTCGGTTTGCCGAGCGAAGGGCGATCGCGCTCGTTGCTCAGCCCGACGAATTCCCACGCCCGCTGCGGTGTTCCGAGATTCAGGAAGTCCTTGATCGTGCGCCGCGCATCGAGGTCGAAATTCAGGGGCTCACACTCGAAGTCCTTGCCAGCGACCTGGAAAAGCGAATCCACGATCTGCTCCGCGCTCATGCGGCGACGGGCCGGAGATTGAAAGAGCCGCTCGCCGGACTTCGTAAACTTGGAGCCTGCGTCGGTGACGACGCGCTGGTAGGTCGCCGAATTCATGATCAATCGAGCGGTGTGCTTGAGATCGTAGTCATTCGCGATGAGTTCACGCCCGAGCCACTGCAGCAGTTCGCGATGCGACGGCGCGCCACCGTCCCAGTCGTCCACGGGCTCGATGATCCCGAAACCGAGCAGCCTCTTCCAGAGCCGATTCACGAGCACCTGAGGGAATCTCTCATTACGCGGATCGGTGAGCATCGCCGCGAGTTTTTCGCGCGTGTCCTCGGCATTGTGCACCACGCCCGGCAGCGGCTCAGACGGGAGGTCCGCGAACGGCCAGTGCGCGTCGATCTTCTGTCCGGCCTTCAGCGATACGACGACGTGACTGTTCGCCTTGAGACCTTGGGACAAACTCGAGCCAGGCACCGTCACCGGCTCGCGCTGGAGCATCGCGGAAAGGGAAAAGAGATCTTTCTGATCGAAGGGATGATTCGGCGCATCATGGCAGCGCGCACATTTCATCTCCATGCCCAGGAAGGCGGCGCCAAGGATCTGCGCCTTGTTCGCCATCGGCAGATCGTTCTGCGTGGCTATCGCAAAACCCGCAGCGCCTCCATTCCGACCGCTACCCTCCATCGAGACGAGCGCAGTGGCGAAGCGATCCATCGCCCAATTGTCGCGGAGCGCGTCGTGGAGGAAATAGCGGAACGGTCCCGTGTTGTTCAGCGTCGCCTTCAGGATCGCGGGATTCTCCGCCAGCACATCCTGCCAGTAGGGCACCCACTGATCGGCCCAACGCTTGTCAGCCAGCAGGCGATCGATGGCCCGGGCGCGCTTGTCCGCACTGGTGTCGGCGAGGAAAGCGGCGACTTCCGCCGGAGTCGGCACGAGGCCGATTGTGTCGAGCGTTGCACGACGGAGAAACGCCGCGTCATCTGCGAGTGGCGCCGGTTGGACGCCAGCTTTCGCGAGCTTCTCCGCGATGAAGGCATCAATCGGCTGCTCGATCCCGGCCACCTTCGGCACAGCGATCGGCGTTTTATTCGCGATCTCGGTCCGCGCCAGATCGTGGCGCATCTTCCAGTAGCCGAGCTCGTCCGCATTCGCCCGGCGCAACTCGGCGACCTTCGCCACGCGATCCCTCTGCTCGTGGGCATATCGCTTCCAGCCAGCGTCGGTGAATTCGCGCGTCTCGCCGTCACACGCGACGAGGCGAAACGGCGCGCCATCGGTCGAGATGCTCAGGCTCGGCAATCCAAGTTCGGGCCGCAGGTTCTTACCACCCACGAACGTTTCAAACGTGAAGACGTGCGGCTGGCCGTCTCCCCGCACTGTGGCCATCTCCTCACTATGTCCCGGCATCAGCAGGGCGGTCTCTTTCACGAGTTGAACCTCAAGCTGATCGGCGATCGCTTCGGCGTCGGAGGCACGCGTGAGCCCGGCCGGTTTTGGGAAAAATGCAGAAGTCGCGAGCACCTTGCCATCCATCGCGAATCGCCCGCCCCGCATGGCGCGCACCAGGATCCGATGCTCACCCGGTGGCAGCGTCACCACCCCCGCCATGCGAATCAGGAAAGGCGCGGAGCGATCACGCCGCACGCCACGCGGTGAATACTTCGCGACTACCTCCGCGAGTCCAAATGCCACCTCTTCCCATTGCTCCGTTTTCAAAGTCGGAACGTTGTTCCAGTTGGCTTCCACGCCGCTCTCTTTCGCGGTGTCGGAGTCGTTCACCGTCCAATCGCCGACGGATTTGTCGATCTCCGCCACGCCGTGCTCAAAGATTTCGACGCGGACTTTTCCTGCCGGAAGGTCGTTGAGGGTCACCGCCGGGAGCACCGGAGCGGGCTTCTTTGCCGGCGCACCGCCGATCTGCTGGAACCGCGCCTTGAGAGTCTCCGCTGACAGCGCGGCGCGAAAGATCGCCACCTCATCCACCGCACCGAAGAGGCTCGCGCTCGCCGCGCCGCCCTGCGCGGAGCCGATCCACACTTCGTCGTCATCGACCCACGGTCCGAGATCCGTCGCGCCACCCATGTCCCAGTCGCCAGTGACTTCCTCCCCGTCGAGATAGCCGCGGATGCTGTCGCTCTTTCCAAAAGTGTAGGTCACCGCCACGTGGTGCCAGCCTTCGCCGACCAGGAATCCTGTGTTCGCCGTCCAACGGTGCCAGAATTCATCGCCCTTCTCCGTCGCGTTGCGTTCGTCGCGGAAAAGGAAACTCACGCGCGCCGTCCCATCGCTCTCGCGGAGCCGCAGCGCCCAGTTCTGATTCTGCGGCGCCTGACCCGCCCGTCCCAGACGCCCCTTGCCCACGACATACACCCCGTGGCCGCTGCCGATCTTCTCCACCTGCACCCAGCCTTCGAGCGTGATGCTGTCGCCCTTCTTGAAATCGAACGAACTGTTCGGGCCGGAGTCCGGGATCCGTAGACTGGCCCCCGGCTTGTGCAGCACGATGGCATGGTTGCTTCCGTTGAAAGCCGGATAGCGCGGCGGACGCGGCCCCTCGCCGATCTCGGCGCCGCCGGAAAGCAGCGAGGTCGTCAGTGCAGGATTGGAAGTCCAGTGCGCGACCGGTTGATCTTTCGCGACGAGCGTGTCGTAGGTGCCGGCGAGGAGTGAAGTCGCGGCGCAAACGATGAGGCTGGCGGCAACTTGGGGGACGAGCGTCATGGGCGAAAAACTAGGGCTGCTCCATCGCGAATGCACGTTCGCAATGGTGGGAGCGGCGGCTACTACTTTAGTGGTAGCGACCTCAGGAAGCCGCCCGCTTGCTTTTCCGTGCCGCCGCCCGGGATGTGATCGCGAGGATGGCCGGATGCGTCAGGCGACGCTCCGCGGTGATGGCGTAGAAATCCGTCTGGATCGCTGAGGTGCGGCCGATCGAGACGAATCCGTATCGCTCGATCGCTTCGGACGCGACCAAGGTCGGCACGGCGACAAATCCAAGGCTCTCGGTGCCGACAATCTTGGCGAGGGCATGATCCTCGAACTCCGCGATCACCCGCGGCTCGATGCCCACGCTCCGGAACCACTGCTCAAGATCGCGGCGGAGGCTGCAGTTCTGCGTCGGCAGGAGCGCTGGAGCGCAGTGGAGATTCCGCGGAAACCGGCCTTTGAAAGTGCGCGCGAGATCCGGCATGGCACAGAAGGTGATGTCACTGCTCCCGAGCAGATGGTTGAAGACTTTGCCCCCCTGGCTGGGCGAGGCGGGCTCATCGGCGAGGACGACGTCGAGGCGATGCGTGGTGAGTTGTGCGAGCAGGTCGGCCAGCTTCCCCTCGTGACAGGTGAGATGAATCGCTGGTTCATGTTCAATGATAGGTCGCAGGATATCGAAGCTCATGAGCTTGGGGAACGAGTCCACAATACCGGCGTGCAGGCGCAGGGACCGCGACGTGGGAGCCTGTTTCGCAGCGCGCAGCACTTCTCCACCAAGGGCGAAAATTTCGTCGGCATAGCCGTAGATGAGTTGCCCAAACTCTGTGAGCACCGAGGAACGTCCGCTCGGACGGAAGAGGTCTTCACCGAGCGCCGACTCGAGGAGCTGGATCTGCGTACAGATCGCCGGCTGCGAGAGATGCAGCTTCTCGGCCGCACGGCGGAGACTGCCTTCCCGCGCCACGGTCCAGAAGTAGCGCAGATGGTGGTAGTTCAGGAATTCGGAGATGGGCATCTTTTCCATTAAACAGAAGAATTCATGTGATTCTTCGTAATACTCGAATTCTGAGCCAACGTCCACAGTGCGCCCCGTCCTCACCTCGCCAATGAAACTCACGCTCAAACATCTCCATCACAAGCCCTCCACCTCGCTGAACCTTCTGATTGAACGGCATCTCGATGAACTGGGCAGATCGCTTCAAATCGATGAAGCCCGCGTCGTCGTCGAACATCACGCCACCGCCAGTCCGCCGTTCCAAATGAGTGTGCACCTCGTCACCCCCGGACCGGATGTCTTCGCCGAGGCCACCGATCACACTCTGCGCGCCGCCCTCCAGAAAACGTTCGACCTGCTCCAGGCGGCGATCGAGCAGCGCCAGCTCAAACGCACCCTCCGCGTCCGCAGCGGCGGCCGCCAGGCACGCCTCGGGCCACCCGCCACGACCGGCCAGCGCAAGTAGCCTCCCGCACTCACCTCTCCTCTCCATTCTCGCACCTCATCCGCACGCATGACTGACAACCTCTGGCTCTGGATCGGCTTCAATGTCTTCGTCCTCCTGATGCTCGCCCTCGACCTCGGCGTCTTCCATCGGAAGGCGCACGTCGTCTCATTTCGCGAAGCCATCGGGTGGACGATCGCATGGGTCACCCTCGCCATGCTCTTCAATATCGGCATTTGGCATTTTGCCGGAGCGCAGAAGGCCCTGGAATTCACCACCGGCTACGTCATCGAATACTCGCTGAGCGTCGATAACATCTTCGTTTTCGCGATGCTGTTTTCCTATTTCGCGGTGCCGCCACTCTATCAGCATCGGGTGCTCTTCTGGGGCATCCTTGGCGCGCTGGTCCTGCGGGCACTTATGATCGTCGCCGGCACCGTGTTGATCACGAAGTTCGCGTGGATCATCTATGTCTTCGGCGCATTTCTCATCCTTACGGGCATTAAGATGATCGTGAAGCGAGAGGAGGAGATTCATCCCGAGCGCAATCCGGTGGTGCGCTGGTTTAAGAAGCTCATGCCAGTGACCAGCGACTACCGTGGCGATAAGTTCTTTGTGCGCGAAAACGGCATGCGCATGGCCACGCCGCTCTTCGTGGTGCTCTTGCTGGTGGAAGTCTCCGACGTGATCTTCGCGGTGGATTCCATCCCGGCGATCTTCGCGGTCACCAAGGATCCCTTCATCGTCTATACGTCGAATGTCTTTGCCATCCTCGGTCTGCGCTCGCTGTATTTCGCGCTCGCCGGGGTGTTGGACAAATTTCATTACCTCAAGATCGGCCTCGGGGTCGTGCTGACCTTTGTCGGCGTGAAGATGCTGCTCGGGCATACCGCTTACAAGATCGACACCCTCGTCTCGCTCGGCGTCATCGTCGCAGTGCTCGCCGCGTCGATCATGGTATCGCTCATGTGGCCGAAGAAAGCTGAGTTGCATATCGGCCACCCCCCGGAGGTGACGCCCTAGCACTCAGCATTGTCCTCGCCGTGCGCGCGCTGTTTCAGAGCGCGAGAGATTGCGGCCCACCACCCATGCCTCCACACACCCATCGTAACTCATGACTGATACCCTCTGGCTTTGGATCGGCTTCAACGTCTTCGTCCTCCTTATGCTTGCGCTCGACCTCGGCGTTTTTCATCGGAAGGCCCACGTCGTGACTTTCAAGGAGTCGATGGCGTGGACTGTCGTCTGGGTCACGCTCGCGCTGATCTTCAACCTCGGTGTGTGGCACTACATGGGGCCGCAGAAGGGGCTCGAGTTCTTCACCGGCTACGTCATCGAGAAGTCGCTCAGCGTGGATAACGTCTTCGTCTTCGCGCTGCTCTTTTCCTACTTCGCGGTGCCGGCACTCTATCAACACAAGGTACTTTTCTGGGGCATCCTCGGCGCGCTGATCATGCGCGCGATCATGATCTTTCTCGGGGCCGCGCTGATCGAACGCTTCACCTGGATCATCTACGTCTTCGGCGCGTTCCTCATTCTCACCGGCATCAAGATGATCGTGAAGCGCGACGAGGAGATCCACCCCGAGCGCAACCCGCTGGTGCGCTGGTTTAAGAAGCTCATGCCGGTGACGAACGACTATCGCGGCGACAAGTTTTTCGTGCGGGAAAACGGCGTCCGCATGGCCACCCCGCTCTTCATTGTGCTGCTGCTCGTCGAGTTCTCCGACCTCATCTTCGCGGTCGATTCGATCCCCGCGATCTTCGCGGTCACCAAGGATCCCTTTATCGTTTATACCTCGAACGTCTTCGCCATCCTCGGCCTGCGCTCGCTCTACTTCGCCCTCGCGGGAGTGATGGATAAATTCCACTACCTCAAGATCGGCCTGGGTGTCGTGCTCGCCTTCGTCGGCGTGAAGATGCTGCTCGGGCACACGCCTTACAAAATCGATACGCTCGTCTCGCTCGGCGTGATCGTGGTCGTGCTCACCACCTCGATCATCGTGTCGCTGCTGCGGCCCAAGAAAGCCGTGTTGCACATTGGCCATGCCCCGGGGACGACCCCTGAGCGCTCCTGATGAGCATCGTCCTCGTCGAGATCCTCATCGTGCTTACGCTGTTCATCGCGAATGGAGTCTTTGCCATGAGCGAGATGGCCGTCGTGTCGTCGCGAAAATCGCGGCTCAAGCAGATGGCAGCGGACGGCAGCGCTGGTGCGGCGGCGGCGCTGCGCCTCGCGGAAACGCCGAATCGCTTCCTACCCACGGTCCAGGTCGGCATCACGCTGATCGGCCTGCTGGCGGGCGCGTTCAGCGGCGCGACGCTGGCGGGCGAGCTTGCCGCGAGGCTGAAGCCGCTGCCTGGCTTCGCTCCGTATGCCGATGCATTGAGCGTGGGTCTTGTCGTCGTCGCGTTGGGATTCCTTTCGGTCATTGTCGGCGAACTCGCGCCCAAGCGCATCGCGCTCGCGGCCCCGGAGAAGATCGCCAGTCGTCTCGCGCGTCCCATCGAGTTGCTGAGTCGCCTCGCCCAACCGGTCGTCCAACTGCTCAGCGGCGCGACCAACCTCCTGCTTCGCGTATTGCGCGTGAAGCCCGGCAAGCCGGACTCCGTTTCGGAAGACGAGGTGCGTCTGCTCTTGAGCGAAGGCCGGGAGAGTGGCGTCTTTCTCAAGGAAGAGCCGCGCATGGTCGAGTCCGTTCTCTCTTTTGACCGGCGGCCAGTGCGGGAAATCATGACGCCGCGCGCGAAGCTCGTTTGCGTGAGCACCGCCGATACGCAGGAAACGCTCTGGCACAAAATTGTCGTCTCCGGCCATTCGAGTTACCCGGTCTTCGCGCAAGATCGCGATCACATCGTCGGTGTGGTCTCGGTGAAAGCCATCTACGCAAACCTCGCCGCGGGCGCCCCAGTGCGCGTGGTCGATCTTCTCACCACGCCGCTCTTTGTTGCGCCGGAAGAGACGGTGCTCGATGTCCTGAACGAGTTCAAAAGCACCGGAGTGCATCTCGCGGTGGTGCGTGAAGCGGACGGACGCGCCGTCGGACTCGTCACGCTCGTGGACGTGCTTGAGGCCATCGTCGGCGACATCCCTTCGCTCGAAGACCGTCTGCGGCCGGAAGCCCGGCAGCGGCCGGATGGTTCGTGGCTGGTCGATGGCCAATACGATCTCGCGAAGCTTCCCTCGCACCTTGGCGTCGCCTTCGCACCGCCGACCTCCGATGCGGGCACGACCCTCGCCGCGTTTGTCGGCGATCAACTCGCAGGTCACCCACGGGAGGGCGATTGCTTCACCTGCGCCGGCCTGCGCTTTGAGATCATCGACATGGATCGCACCTCCGTGGACAAGGTCCTGATCGAGGCCAAACCCGCGACGACCGCACCGCAAACCAGGGAATCCCCACCCACAGGCGCATGACCCTCCTCGCGAAATGCATCGTCGATTCGAAGTTATTCCGCGCGATCATCATCGCGGTGATCCTCTTGGCGGGCGTGCTCGCGGGCGTGGAAACCAGCGCCGCCATGCTCGCGCAGCACGGCCCATTGCTGCACGCGCTCGATGCCGCCGTGCTCGCCATCTTCATCATCGAAATCGTGCTGAAGCTCGCTTCCCACGGACGCCGTCCGCTCGACTACTTCCGCGATGGCTGGAACGTCTTCGACTTCACCATCGTCGCGCTCTGCATCCTGCCCATCGGCGGGCCTTTCGCCGCGGTGCTGCGGCTCGTGCGGACGCTGCGGCTGTTGCGGCTCGTCACCGCGCTTCCCAAGCTGCAACTCCTCGTCGGCGCCCTCATCAAGAGCCTGAGTTCCATGGGTTACGTCGGACTGCTCCTCGGCCTGATCTTCTACATCTACGCCGTCACCGGGGTTCACTTATTTGGGAAGGTGTCCCCCGAGTATTTCGGAAGCCTCACCGCCGCCCTGCTCGCGCTCTTCCAGATGATCACCCTCGATGACTGGAGGACCATGTATGACAGCGCGCAAGCCGCCGCGCCCTTCGCCGCCACCCCTTACTTCGTCAGCTTCATCCTGCTCGGCACGATGATCATGCTGAAC
>JANPIS010000057.1:0-2308 GCA_031425095.1 Chthoniobacteraceae bacterium | reverse complement strand
CTCGCCTTCGATCGCATGTTACGCGAGCCACGCCGCGGCGACCGCTCGCAGCGCGACGACGACCGCTACGTTTTCCTCGAGGCGATCCTCTCCGCGCGGGAAGTCCTTTATCTCAGCTACTCCGGCCGCTCCGCGCGCGATAACAGCAAGCTCCCGCCATCCGTCGTCGTGAGCGAGCTGCTCGACTACCTAGCAGAAAATTACACCGCTGAATCCGGCGAACTGCGCGAGCAACTCGCGACCGTGCAGAAGCTGCAGCCCTTCAGTCCCGACTACTTCACCGAAGGATCGCGTCACTTCAGCTACTCCGCGGAAAATGCCCGCACCAGCGACTGCAGCGCGGGTCCGCGCGAATCCCGCCGGCGCTTCGCGGCCACTCCGCTGCCGCCTCCGACGCCTGAGTGGTTTGCGGTCGATGTCGATCAACTCGCCAAGTTCTTTTCCCATCCCGCGAAATATTTCGCCCGCGAGCGGCTCCGCATTTCTCTACCGGAAGAATTTGCGCCGCTGGAAGAGTCGGAGCCGCTGAGTGTCCCGGGCCTCACCCGCTATCAGCTCGGGCAGGAACTCACGCAGCTCGCGCTCGATGGCCAGTCGCCGGCCACGCTGCTGCCCGCTCTCCGCGCACGCGGCACCCTGCCGCACGGTTACTCCGGCGCCTCGGAGTTTGGCACGGTGTGTCGCGAAGCGGTGGAACTCGGCGCGCGCATTCAGGCGATGACCACCAGCCCGCAACTCGCCCCGCGGAGCATCGACGCTGTGCTCGGCGATTGGCGCCTGAGCGGGACGCTGCACGGGCTGTATCCCGAAGCCCTCGTCCGCCATCGCGCGGCGACGCTCAAGGGAAAGGATCTGCTCAGCTCCTGGATCTATCACCTCGCGCTCCAGTTGGGCGACGGCGCGCCGCGCGAGACGTTGCTCTTCGCCAAAGACTGCACTTGGCGCTTCAGCCCGGTGGAGAATGCCCACGCAATCCTCGGCCATCTCCTCGAACTCTACCGCGGCGGCTTGCAGACGCCGCTCCCGCTTTTTCCCGAGGCGTCGCACGAATTCGCACGCCGCACCTTACAGCGCAGGCCGAAGGAGAAGTCCGATCCCATCGCTGCGGCACGGAGCAAGTGGTTCGGCAATGAGGACCACGGCAAGAGCGAAGGTGAAGACGCGTGGTTCCGGCTCTGCTTCCCGCCCGAGATCGATCCGCTCGACAAATCCTGGCAGGAAATCGCGCTCCGTGTCTTCGAACCGCTCTTCGCCGCGCGGCAGGAGGTGAAGTCGTGAAGCCGGTCTACTCCGTCACCGACGCCGCGCTGAATCGTGGCGTGACGCTCATCGAGGCCAGTGCCGGCACCGGGAAGACGTACACGATCACCGGGCTCTTCCTCCGCCTCATCGTGGAAGAGGACGTCCAGGTGCGTGAAATCCTCGTGACGACCTACACCGTCGCGGCGACGGCGGAATTGCGCTCGCGCATTCGCGAGTTGCTGCAGCTCGCGCTGGAAGCAACACACACTGGCGCGAGCAAAAATGCGCTGATTTCTGGGCTGCTTGCCCGTCCGCGCTTCGATGGGGAACTGGCCCGGAAACGTCTCGCGGTCGCGCTGCGCGCCTTCGACGAAGCCGCGATCCACACCATCCACGGCTTCTGCGAACGCATCCTGCGCGAACGCGCGCTCGAGAGCGGCGCACTCTTCGACGCCGAGCTGCTCACCGATCAAAGCGCGGTGATGCGCGAACTCGCCGAGGACTACTGGCGCACGCACTTTCACAACGCCTCGCCGGTGGTCACCGCCGCCTGCCTGCAGGGCAAGGTGAACCCGGCAAATCTCGCGCAGCTTCTCCGTGATCAGTCGGCGCATCCGCGACTCCACATCATCCCCTCCCCGACCGATCGCCATCACTTGATGGCGGAACTCGAAGCGCTCCACGGCGAGTTTTGCCACGAGTGGCCGAAGTGGTGTCCGGCGGTGCGGACCATCTTTGCCGATGGGAATGGCTGGGCGATCGGCAAGTGCGCGAAGTCCGCCGAGGTCCGGCAGCTCCTCGATCTGGTCGATGCCTGCGCGAAAGAATCCGCGCCGCCGATCGGCGCCTTCGCCGCTCTGGAGCGCTTCACCTCCGATGAGATCGCCCGCGGCACGAGCACACGCGCGACTTCGCCGAATCACGACTTCTTCCAGCTCTGCACGAAGCTGGCAGACACCCGCGCCGGACTCGTCGCCGCGGTGGAATCGGACTTTCTCACCTGGGCGCGCGCCGACCTGCCGCGGCGGATGGCCGCGCGGAACATGGTCTCCTTCGACGGCCTGCT
>JANPIS010000056.1:0-13157 GCA_031425095.1 Chthoniobacteraceae bacterium | reverse complement strand
TGCTGGAGGGTGAGGGTCATGCAATGCAAGACAAGCACTTGCAATGCTCGGCCGGTGATAAAGAAGGAGGACGCCTTGCGCCTGGCGGCGGCGGCGGGTGCCGAGCAGGCCGGGCGCGAGCACGGAGCGGGTTCCGCCCTTTCAGGGCTGGCGCATCTTTTCAAATCGAAACCAGGCCTGCGGCCAAGGCTACACCCGTAGCCATCGGTCGAAACGAGGCGGAAGTGATTGCGCAAGAAAAACCATACGCTAGAAACTCCGGCCGCCATGAACACCACAAATACTCCAATCCCGTCACTTTCCAGGAAGATTCACCGGTTTGCGATGCGGTTTCCAAGCTCGACCGCCGCGGCGGGGGCGATGGTGGCGCTGTCGCTCTGGGCGGCTCCGACGCGCGTGGCCGCTCAGGCGCCGGCAGTGCGGATTCTCGATACCCGCGGCTCCACCGATGAGCGCACCTGGACGGTGGTGACCAACCGGTTCTCGTTCTCGAACACGCGCAATATCGTCCTCGAAAACGGCCTCGTCCGGATCACTCAGCCGCCCGTGTATCCCACCGAGAAGGCGGGCCACGTCCTGTGGGTCAATATCGGCGGGGTGTGGAAGCTGGCCGGAGACAAGGAGTACGGCGATTGGACTTACACGGGCAGCAGCTTTACCGATCAGCCTTCGAATTTCAGCATCCTCGAAAACACCTCGGAGGTCGTGCGCGTCCGGCTCAGCTTTGATTTTCACCGCCACGAGTATCAAAACCGGGTGCCCTTTCCGGTCCACAAGACCATCGTCCTCCGGCGCGGTTCGTGGGGCTATCGGGCGATCTTTGAGGTGGCGAGCGACCTGCCCGGAGAACGCGAGGTGGGCTTTCCCGGGACGACGACGAATCTCTTCACCTACACGAATAAGATGGGGATCCTCTGGAACCCCTACCAGCCACCTTCGAACAGCGAAGGCACCGACGACGTGTGGGTCCGCGAGACGGGGCAGCCTTCGGGCGACTGGTGGGGCGCCAGCCTCGCGTTCAGTAACAACTTCTACCGGCTGGTGTCGGTTCGGCCGGGAAATCCGGCGGGATTGCGCACCGGGCAGTTCCCGGGAGGGGTGACCGGGAACCTGATCCATTGGGCGTGGGAGGGATTCAAGAACTATGAAGCGTTCATCGCGGCGGTGCCGTATGATGGCACGATGGCCGCGCAGGTGACGGTGAGTAATGGCTTCGCAACGGTGAACGTGCCGAAGGCCGGCACTTACAGTCTTTATACGCGGTCGATCAGCGGGCGCCGTCACACGTACCTCCCGGCGAAGACGAACATCGCGCTGCGCGCCGGCGCGAACTCCGTGGACGTGCGCGGCCTTTCCCTCTACGCGCCGATCATTGCCCCGGTATCGAACGGGGTGAATCTGCCGGAAGACATTTCGCTCCAATATCGCAACGGGAACCTCGATTGAACCAACGGAGGAAAGCGCGTCTCACGGGCGGCGGGCACCCGCCAGCGGCGCCCAAGTCGCCCCCGGCAAACTGGGTCCCCGAAGCCCAACTTCGGGGACCAGGTTGCGGAACTGCCGCGGGTCCGCGCGCTGAGGGATTCGGCGGCGGGGACGGTGGAGGAGAGGACGTGAACGGAGCGCCGCGCCAGCGAGTCGTTTGAAAACTATTTTGGCACTCTGCCACTCCCTGCCTATCCTCTCGCCATGATTCGTACTCCCTCCCGCGCTGGCTTCACGTTGATCGAAATGATCACGGTGATGGCCGTCATCGTCATCCTCGTCTCCCTGGTGCTCTCGGTGAATTCGCTTGTGCAGAAGAAGGCTGCGCTCTCCCGCACGAAAGCCGAGATCGCCTCGCTCCAGCTCGCGGTGAAGAACTACGAGTCGGACAATGCGACGCCTCCGCGGGATGAAAAAATCACGGACATCCTCGACCCGCGGATTCATGGCGCTCCGGCAACGGGCGATCAGCTCAAGCTCTACAGCGAATCGGCCCTGGTCCTTTACAAGGCGATCAGCGGCGACCCGGATCTCGATTTCAAAACGACGGAGAAATCCTATGCCTCGGACTACTTCCGTCCGGAGCGCGTCAAGTTCGACGATCCGAAGAGTCCGACGCGAAAGGTGGCGTACATCGTGGACCCTTTTGGCAATTGCTACGGCTACTCGACGGCGGGCCTGGCGCAGGAAGAGGCCTACACGCAGTCGCTCCGCAAGGATCCGAAGGCGGAGCGCCCGAAGGGCGACAAGCAGGCGGGCTACAGCCCGGACTTTGATCTCTGGTCCACGGCTGGATCGAACGTCGCCAAGCCGACGGACCCGGATCGGGTGAAGTGGGTGAAGAACTGGTCGGGGAACTAGGCGCCGAGTCTAGGGCCGAATGAGGAAGAACGCCGCGGTGCCGGATGCCGCGATCAAGCCCATCGCGGTGATCATCCGCCAGCGCAAGGCCGGCGAGCCGAGGCTTGCGGCGAGCGTGCCTTTGAGGACCGTGTTCGCGATCGCGGCGACGATGATCGCCTGCGCGGCGAGTGTTCCGGAGACGGTTTGTTCCGTCACGCTGCGCGCCATGCTGAGGGCGATCGCGTCCATATCGGTGAGTCCCGAGAGTGCGGCGATCGGCAGGATCGCGGTGGCAAACTTCATCTCCACCGCAGCCTTCACGAGCAGCTTGATCCCCGCGTAGAGCAGCGCAAAGCGAATGGCCATCCAGAGGCCGAGCGGGTTCGTCACTTCCGGCGTGGCGACGGTGCCCTGGAGCTGCCGGCTCTGCCACCAGCCCCAGGCGGCGAGCGCGATGCCGGGCGCGAGGAGCAGCCCGAGCGGCACGGCGAGCTGACGTGCCAGCGCCGGTGAAATGGCGCCGACCATCACCGCAACGCGCACGACCATCACATTGCACGCGAGGATCACGGCCAGCGCACACGGGATGGAATGCTCGGGTGCTTCGCGGCTGCGGCGGCTGAAGGTGAGCGTCGTCGCCGTGCTCGAGGCGAGTCCGCCGACGAGGCCGGTGAGGGTGATCCCGGCGCGCGCACCGTAGAGCCGGACCAGCACGTACCCGATGAATCCGATCCCCGCCATGAGCACGACCATGAGCCAGATCTCGTAGGGATTCAGCGCCGCGAACGGCCCGTAGCCGCGATCCGGCACGAGGGGGAGCACCACGCCCGTGATCGCGGCGAACTGCAGCACCTGCCGCATGTCGAGCGCGGTGAATTTCCGCGTCCACTCGCTGATCGGTTGCTTCGTGCCGATCACGATCATCGTCCCGGCGGCCAAGACCACGGCGAGCAGGCGTGGGCCGGCGAAAGTCAGCGCCCCGATCAGGAAAGTGAGCAGCAGCGCAGCGAAAGTCGTGTAGCCCTCGGCGCGCTCGTGCTCGGAGCCGAGTCGGGCTACGGCCAGATACCCGCCCATCGTCGCGAGCATCACGGGGAGGATCGCGGGGCTGAACTTTTCCGCCAGCATCGCACTCGTGCAGCCCAGCAGGGCCCACAGCGTGAAGGTGCGGACGCCCGCAAACTCGCCTGCGGTCCGATGCTCCTGCTGCCAGCCCCATTGCCGCACCAGGCCGATCAGAGCACCGAGGCCCGCGCTGACCAGAAAGAGTCCGGCCATCTGCGGGGTGAGGGGCGAGACTTCCGCGAGCATGACTTCAGCAAATCACATCTGCCGCGAAAGCCGAAGCGCGCCGTGCTCAGATCCGCGCGCGTTCCATCTGCGCGAACTGGCGGGAAAGCAGAAAGCCGGACTTGCACTGCATGAGGATGAAGAGGCCGATGAGCCCGGTCCACAGGGACTGCGTTTCCCACGCGATATAGAGAATCGCTAGCGCGGTGACCGCGCCGGTGACGGTCACGATGAGGAGACTCTTGGCGCGGCCCATCACGAACCACAGCAGCGATTGGAGGATCTGCCCGCCATCGAGCGGGTAGGCCGGAAGCATGTTAAAGAGCAGCAGCCCGTAGTTGATGTTGCGCAGCATGATCACGCAGGCCAGCAGATCATCGGAGGCCCAGGAGCTGGTGCGCATCTGGCCGAGCACGGCGAGGAAGACGGGGATGAGTGCGACATTGACGAGCGGACCGGCGGCGATGCTCCAGAGGATCGGCCCTGGCCGTTGCGGCGGGCTGACAAAAGCCACGCCGCCCAGGGGCCAGAGCACGATGCGATTCGCCGAGCCTCCCACTTGCCGACAGGCAAACGCATGGCCGAACTCATGGAGCAGGACGATGCCGAACAGACCGAGATACTCGTACACTTTCCAAATCACCGAGTCATACGGAACGTTGCTGCGCTGAATCTGAATCGCGGCGACGGCGAACCACGCCCAGTGGATCGATACGTCGATGCCGCGAAAGGTGAAAAAGTGAAAGGAACCGGATTGGCTGGGCATCATGGAAGCGCGGAGCGTAGCACGCCCGGAGTGGGATGCCCGCGGAAAGCAGTGCGCGGGCGGCGAAGCGCTACTGCTTGATCGCCGTGGCCAGGCTGACTTCGAGGCCGAAGAGCCGCCACTTTGGAGTCTCGTAGATGAACTTCATCGCAAAGACGATGTTCGCCGGATCTCCCGGATAATAGCCGCGCGCCGTGAGCAATCCTTCGGTCGATACGGACGGCGGTTCGTAAAAGACGGCCGACTGACCTTTGACGCTGTCCACGTAGATCTTCTTGTCGATGAAGCCCTGGAACGCGCGCTTCATCTTCCCCTTGGTCACCTGATCCTGCCACGCCTCGGAGATCTCTTCGTAGAAGCCATCAAAAGTCTCCGCGCGCACACTCGCGTCGAAGAGCAGCAGGGTGGACTCGACGAGCTGGCGAATCTCCGCGTCCGTGGGCATCGGGTGACTGAGGCCATCCGTGAACCCAAGGCCCTTTCCGACCGACCCGAAGAGATTTGCCGCCACCCCGCTTTCGGCGCTACTCCGCGCGCGCACGGAGAAGAGGCGCCACGCGCCGCGTTCATCGACGAGGGTCACGGTGAGCGGGACTTTCACGCCGCCTTTGTCCGTTAGCTCCACTTCGAGTCTGGCGCTGTTGCCTTCGAACTCCGGTGCGGAACTGTTTACGGAAAGGACGTTGATGAGCCCGAGTTCACGGCTCGTTTGCGCGAAGTGTTTCTCGGACTGTTGCGCCTTGAAGCCGAGGGCCGTCGATTCATAAGCCTCGCTGCTCCGTCCGTTGGCGATGAGGCCGAAGAAAGTCTTCGCCGAGTCCACCGGGTCGCCCTTCTTTCCGCATGAAGTGACAAGCAGCGACACGACAGCGAGTAGGAAGAGACGAAGAACGACGGGCATGGAACGGTGGAGGGGACTTGGAAGAGGGAGGCCGGAAGGTGCGACGCGCTGTGGTCCGCCGCTCGGCTCGGAGATCACGCGCTCAACTCCAGCATCCGGCGGATCGGCACTTCGGCGCGGGCGCGGATTGCTTCCGGGATGATGATCTCGGGTGCGAGGTTTTGCAGGCAGTCGTGCAGCTTCTCGAGCGTGTTCATTTTCATGTAGCGACAGTCCGCGCACGCGCAGTGATCCGTCGGTCCGGGGATGAAGGTCTTGTTCGGAATCTCCCGCCGCAGCCGGTGGAGCATGCCGGACTCCGTCACGATCACGAAGGCCTTCGCCGGGGAGTTCTTGCAGTAGGTGACCATCTTTTCCGTCGAGCACACTTCATCGGCCAGCATCCGCACCGCGAAGGTGCACTCGGGATGGGCGACGACCGGTGCATCCGGATACTCGGCGCGGATGCGCTCGATCGAGTCGCGCGTGAACTCGACATGCACATAGCAGTGCCCTTTCCAGAGGTCCATCTTGCGGCCGGTCTGCTCCATCACCCACGCGCCGAGGTTTTCGTCCGGGACAAAGAGAATGTTCCGATCCTTTGGCACGGCCTGCACCATCTTCACCGCATTGCCGCTCGTGCAGATGACATCGCTCAATGCCTTCACACCGGCCGAGCAGTTGATGTAGGCGACCACGTAGTAATTCTTGTCCGCATTCGCCCGCAGGTGCGCCGCCAGTTTGTCGGGCGGGCAGGAGTCGCTCAGCGAGCATCCCGCGTCGCGGTCCGGCAGCACCACGGTCTTGGTCGGATTCACGATCTTCGCCGTCTCCGCCATGAAGTGGACCCCGCAGAAAACGATCACGTCCGCTTTCGTCTCCGCCGCCTTGTAGCTGAGCCCCAGCGAATCGCCGACAAAGTCCGCCAGCTCCTGAATTTCCCGCACCTGATAATTGTGCGCGAGGATCACCGCGTTTCGTTCGCGTTTGAGTTCGAGGATTTCCTCTGTGAGATCGACGCCAAGGGTGGGCATGGCAGCAACTTCGGCCTTCGCGGCACGGGATTCACGCAGAATTTTTGCGCGACCGCCCGCCGGTCCCAGGGAAAGCGCAAGGTGGGAGCCTCCTGCTGCGTCCGGCTAGACACGCTGCCCGCTTTCTGCCTAGCTCCGGCCTTCACTTCTCTCCCGCCATGAAACTCACCTCCCGCTCTCTCCTCGCCTTCGCCACCTTCACTCTCTGCGCCGGTTCCTTTGCCTTCGGCCAGGCCGTCGAGCTCAAGCAACAGTGGCAGGTCGGAAAAAAGTATGTGCAGTCGATGAACATGGATCAAACCAGCACGACGACCATCGGGACGCAGAAGATGGAGCAGAAGATGAACATGACGATGGACATGAGCACCGCGGTGCGGAAGCACGAGGACGGGAAGCAAAAGCGGCTCACGCTGAAGTACGATCGCATGGCCATGAAGATGAACATGAACGGGCAGGAGATGGCCTTCGATTCCGCGAAGCCCGAGGCGGACGCCCTCGGGATGGGGAAGCAATTCTCCGCGATGGTCGGGAAGGATTTGAAGATGATCGCCAATGAGAAGGACGAGGTGACGACGATCGAGAATTTCGAGGAGTTCGTCGGCGCGCTCGGCGGCGGAGCCGGGAATCCAGTCGGGCAGATGTTCACCAAGGATTCGCTCACCGACATGGTGAAGCAGGGTTCGCTGCGCTCGCTCCCGTCCGGTCCCGTGAAGGCCGGTGACTCCTGGCCCTGGAGCTACACCATGAACATGCCGCAGATCGGCACGGTCGGCATCAAGGGCACCTATTCCTACAAGGGCACCGCCGCGCGCGGGGGTGCGCCATGCGCGGAGATCGCGGTGGACGGCGTGCTCAACTTTGACATGACCGGCGGCGCTCCAGCCAGTGGCGATGCGAATGGTCCCGCGGCGATGATGAAGGCGATGGGCATGAAAATGACCGGCGGAAAGATGACGGGCACGATCTGGTTCGACAACGCGCTCGGCACAGCCCGCGAGACGGCGATGGTGCAGGAGATGGAAATGACGATGAACAACCCGACCGCGCCCGATCAGAAGCTCACCATCCCGATGAAGCAGTCCGTGACGGTGAAGCTGACCAAGGTGGAAGACGTCAAGTAGCCAGCCCGGCCTTACTCGGGTCGGCTACTGTCAATAGTAAGCTTTGACCCGTGTCGCCCGACGAGTTTAGCATTGGCGCGGGCAATTCATGAAACGCTCGCAGAAAACTTTGGTCTGGGTTGCCGTGGCGCTTGTCGCCGCCTTGTCACTCACTCGCCTGCGATCTACATTGTCCGGTCCAACAGTGAGCCCGGAACCCAATCGACCGTCGGAATCGGCGCCTTCGACCAGTTCAAACGTGGCTTCAGTTCCTGAGTCGAAATTACCGGAGCGTGGTGTCGCGGAATTCGTGCGGCGACAACAGGAATTCTTCTCGTTGTACCGAACTCCGATCACATTTTACGGCAGGGTTGTCGATCAACACGGCGGTCCAGTCGTTGACGCAAGGGTCGTTTTGACCGCGAACGACAAGGTGGAAGGGAGAAGCTCGGAGTATGTGCGAACCACGGATGCGGCGGGGCGTTTCTCGATCGAGAACATCGTCGGCTTGACACTTTTAGTGAACGTCGAAAAAGAGGGATACAAAAGTATACCGGACGGTAAATCGAACTTCGGCGTGTCGAGTGGATTTTTCAGGTATGGACTCTCCTCCGGCAGCGGGCCTCATCGTCCGGACGAAAATGCACCCGTCGTTTTTGCATTGTACAAGGGCGGGGCGCTGGAGCCGCTTGTGAAAATCGGTGAAAAAAGCTTCGGCATTGGCCGTGACTCAGTGCCATTGACTATCCCGCTGGATGGATACGGAGGGCATGCGATCGTTTTCCGATGCTGGAATCGCGAATTGGAACGCCCGCCCGGGCAGCGCCAGTATGACTGGCGGCTTCAAGTTGATGTACCCGATGGTGGACTGCAGCCCCGTTCCGAGGCTTTCGTGTTTGAAGCTCCGGACGCTGGCTATCGGCAGAGCGACACTGTAGATATGCCAGCCTCGCCGCAATCCCACTGGCATCCGATTGTTGATCGATCATATTTTGTTCGTTTTAACGACGAAACCTTTGCTCGCGTAAACATTGCGATGCACGCAGGTGGAGACCACTTCCTCGTTTTCGAGTCCTACTACAACCCAAAGCCCGGTTCCCGAAACTTGGAGTCGGCCCCGGAGAAGTGAAAGGGCATCGTAGATGCCGGAAGAGGGATCAAGTTTAGAATCTCGCTCTCGATAGCTCGATGCGTTTAAGCGCAGCGCAAGTGAGGGGCAGTCCGTGCATACGTTCAGAACACGAATTGGCGGCGAGCATGGCTTCCAGGCGGCGCAGTGATAACGCAGACCGTGACGGTGATGGTCACGAAGATCGAGGACGCCGGGGAGTGTTCTCAGCGGCCTGGCCGGTGGGTGCCGATGCACACGAGGCTCTGCGCCGTGCGGAGAAAGATCTGCCCGTCGCTGATGGCGGGTGACGCGTAGCAGCGCTCGCCGATGTCGTTGGTCGCGACGAGATCGAAGGCTGCTCCCGGGCGGATCACGTTCGTCACGCCGGCGTCGTTCAGGAAGTACGCGAGGCCGTCCGCGAGCACGATCGAGGCATGCTGCTCGCCGAGGCGCTCCTGCCACACGAGCGTGCCGGTCTTTGCCTCAAAGCAATGCACGATGCCGCTGTCCGAGGTGACGAGGAAGTAGTCGCCGGCGGAGATGGGTGAGGGGACGTAGGCCGCGCCGCGAGTGGTTCGCCACGCGATGTGCGAGTCGGTGATGTTGCCCGTGCCGTCCGGGCGGATCGCGAGGAGGTGGTGCTCGGGGAATCCGGCGGTGAGGAAGAAGAGATTTGCGCGCTCGTTGAAGACGAGAGAGGCGACGAACTGCTCGGTGGGGCCGTCGATGATCCAGAGCAGTTTCCCGGTCTCGGGATCGTAGCTGGTCACGCACTTCGAGCCGGAGAGCACCATCTGGGTGCGGCCTCCGACATCGCGGATGATCGGTACGCAATAGCTGCGGGTTTTATTCGGACGGTCGATGCGCCACAACTCGCGTCCGTCGGCCCGGGCGAGCGCGACGATGTAGCCATCGCCGTCGTGGTCGCAGTTCACGATAACCTTGTCCTCGAAAAGGATGGGTGAACTGCAGAAGCCGTGAACGCTGGCGAAGGCGCCGGGGCGCTTGAGCCACACTTCCTTGCCGGAGAAATCGTGGGCGGCGACGACCACCTCGCGGTTGTCGAGGAAGGTGGTGAAGACCCGCTCGCCGTCGGTCGCGGGCGTGCTCGAGGCGCGGCTGTTGAGCTTGTGGACGCGCTCCGCGGGAGCCTTCAGGACAGTCGTCTGCCACTGGATGGCGCCGCTTTTCCGATCGAGGCAGAGGAGCATTCGATCCTCGGTGTCGGTCTTCGATGCGGCGATGAAGACACGGTCGGCCCAGACGATCGGAGAGGCGTGGCCTTCGCCGGGAAGTTCGGTGCGCCAGGTGATGTTCTCCGTCGCGCTCCATTTCGTCGGCACGCCCGTCTCGGTGCTCGTGCCATCCAGGCGCGGTCCGCGCCACATCGGCCAGTTTTCCGCGAGCGCAGCGGGAGGAAGCAGTGCGAGCAATGAAGCCGCGAGGGGAAAAAAGCGTCGGGTGAGCATGGGCTTGTGACTCACCAATCCACGGGAGTGAGGGTCCATTAGCCCATGTGCGCGAAGGCTGGGATATCTCGTTACGCCGACAGTGCCGCCAGATCCGCCTCGACCATCTCGCGGACGAGGCCCCGGAAGGTCCGGGTTGGCTTCCAACTCAGGACGCGCCGGATCTTCTCCGGGTTTCCGACCAACGCGCCGGGTTCGACGATCCGCTCCAGGCCGGAGTCGGTGCGGAGGTGTTTCTCCCAAGGCAGACCTGCGACCTCGAACGCAGCTTGAGCAAACTCAAGGACGCTATGGGTCTCGCCCGACGCGACGATGAAATCCTCTGGCTTTTCATGCTGGAGCATGCGCCACATGGCGCCGACATAGTCCGCAGCGTGACCCCAGTCACGCCGGGCCTGCACATTTCCCAAGGTGAGATGGTCGGCCTGGCCGAGCTTAATCTGCGCGACATGGCGGGAGATCTTGCGGGTGACGAAGTTTTCACCGCGCCGTGGTGACTCGTGGTTGTAGAGGATGCCATTGCAGGCAAAGAGGCCGTAAGCGTCGCGATAGACGCGAACGATCTGGGCGGCGAAAGCCTTGGCGCAACCGTAAGGGCTCGAGGGGCGGAACGCGGTCTCTTCCGTCTGGGGAGATTCCGCGGAGGAACCGAAGACCTCCGACGTCGAGGCGTTGTAGATGCGCACCGGCTGCGGCTGATCGCGGCAGATTTCCAGAAGCCGCAAGGTGGACATGGCGATGTCCTCACAGGTGGATTCCGGGATTTCAAAGCTGAGCCCCACGTGGCTCTGTCCCGCAAGGTGGTACACCTCCGTCGGCTGCACCTTCCCGAAGGCCCGGCGCAGCGTCGTGGCGTCGGAAAGATCGCAGTAGTGGAGAAAAAAGGTCTGGTTGTAGATGGAAGCGTCGTTGCGCAGATGCTCGATCCGTGAGCGCAGGAGATTGCTGGTGCGACGGACGAGGCCGTGGACGGCGTAACCTTTGTCGAGGAGGAGTTCGGACAGATACGAGCCGTCCTGGCCGGTGACGCCGGTGATGAGTGCGACTGGCCGACTCATGGAATGCGGGAGGCTGCGCCTCGCGATGCAGAAGACGGCAGAATGCTACTGGTGCGATTCGGCGACGTGCTTGCCGAGCGCATCCGCGCCGAAGTCCCGCCCGAAGTTGCGCCAGATGCTATGCACGTGATTGGCCTCGTTCTGGGTGTTGTCGTACTCGAGTACGAATGAAGAGCTCTGCACCCGGTAATAGTGCGGCTGCCCGGCCTCGATCCCGCCGGCCCAGGCGAAATGCACGCTGCCGAGACCTTCCTTCTCGATCCGCGCCCACTCCTCCGCAGCCACGTCGGGGCGATGGCGAAAGAGATATTCCTTGATGAGCCGCGAGAGCAGCGCCTTCTGGGCATCGTTGAGGGTGCTTTGCGCCACGCCTTCCGGTTTCGTGGGATCGACACGCTTCGGATCGTTAAAGATCTCCTTGGGGGCTTCGGCCAGAATGATCGCGACTTTGCGCTGCGCTTCGTCGAGCGACTTCACGAGCTCGCGGCCGAGATCTTCCTCGAGTCCGAGCAGGCGCGTGCCGGCGCGCGGGCCTGTCCGCACCTCGCCGGGATTTGTGCCGAAGAAGGAAGGTGTCATCGACGGCGAGGCGTTCCCGCCCGGAACGGTGAAGTTGAGCGCGAGGTGGTGACCTTCCAGGCGCCAACCCCACGGCGCGTCGTTGCTGGGTTTGCCGAAGATCGAGACGAAGTAGAGTTCCGGATCACGCACGGGGCCGCCAGGGCGATCCTTTTCCAGCACCGCGAGGATGGCCTCGAGGCTCATGATCGAGACGGCTTTTCCATACCCACGATGACTCAGGCCGGTGGAGAGGAGCGCGTGGGCGAGCAGTCGCTGCTCGGTGGACATTTCCTTGATCGGCAGACCCTTCCTGACGCGTGGGATGAAGTGCCAGTTCACGCGCTCGGCATCAACAAAGTCGAAAGACGCTTTCGCCTGCTGGTCGGGCGTGAGTGCACTCAAGAAATTGCGGGCGGCCTGCGCCATTTCCGCGCCGGCCTCATGCGCGCGGAGCGGTGCCGAGAAGGTGACCAGCGAGACAAGCACGGCGCAGAGGGAGAGAACTTTCATGGCGCTCAAGCTCTCAGCGGGCGGACGGCGTTGGCAAACGCAAAGTGGGGATGGGAGAGCGGCGCAGGCCAGCTGGTCAGTTCCAGAGCCCGGCGAGGTCGGGGTCGATCCGGGCCCGCTTTTTCATCTCGGCGTTGATCTGAATCGCCGTGTCGATGCATTGCCGGGCGGCGACGAGATTGCCGAGCTGCGCTTCGTAGCAGCCAAGATTGTAGTGAAGGATCCCGGTGCGCCGGATCCAGTCGGGAGCCGAGTGCAGCACGGCCACGGCTTCTTCGCCGTGCTCCATCCGGTGGAGAGCAAAGGCGCGCTGGACCGTGAATTCCTCTTCCTGTGGGAAAAGTGCGGCGCTTTGCCGCGACAGCTTTTCCGCGGCCGACCAGCGATGGAGATGCAGCAGCGCGCGGATTTCCACGAGCCGGACGGTCGGTGCCTTGCGCTCGAGGGTGGGGAGTGCCCGGACCTCGCGCAGCGCTTCGTCGGGAAGGCCGAGGGTGAGATAGCCATCTGCGGCGTGCAGGATTCGTTGGGTGGCCGGGCTCGGAGTTTCCTGAGACTTTTGAAGGTAGAGCATGGTCTTAAGCCGCGGGCTCTGTGGGAGCGGTGGGCTCGATGCGGACTGCCCTCTCGACCAAGCGGGTTTCGCGCCCGGCGGGCTTCCAGCGGCGCCGATAGCCAGACTCCTTCAACCGAATGGGTCGCGCTTGGAGGCGCGGTGCAGGTTTCGTGTATCGGTTCATGGGAGGAATATCCCGAGCTGAAGCCAATTGGCAAACGAAGGACAGGGCCGCCGACGCCTCCGTGGCTTCCAAAACCCACCCCCTTCCACCGGCACCGTGGGGCCATTTTCTCCCTCGCTCCGCTCTGAGCGCGGAGGGCGTGAGGCACGGCTTATCCGACGAAGATTCCGCTTGCACCTGAAATCGAATAACCGCTCAGGTCGAACAGCTTAGTGCGGTTTAGTCCGCTTAGAACTGATACGGAGTTTGTCCCACCCGTGCTCTTTCCGGCGATGAGATCCGTGAAGCCGTCGCCGTTCACGTCGGCCGA
>JANPIS010000055.1:0-7907 GCA_031425095.1 Chthoniobacteraceae bacterium | reverse complement strand
GCCACATACACGCCGCCGTCGGGGCCGTAGGTCAGCTCAAGTCCGCGGAACCAGGGGTCCGCAGTGATCAGCGTGTCCATGCCGTGCCTGCCGACGTAGCCAGAGCCTGCGCGCTCGAGTTTCTCCACATTCGCGCGGCGGCCGTGCTGATTCAGCGTCAGCAGCCGGCCGCGATATTCCGCCGGCCAGTTGTCCCCGAGATAGACCATCGCGCCGATGTGCGAGTGTCCGCCGCCGAGCGCATTCGCCACGCCGTCGCGCGACTTGCTCCAATCCTGCGACGTGTCGAAGTGCCAGTGATCCGCGCATTGATCGATGAGGCCGTAAGCGCGAGGATTCGGATCGAGCGTGTGCGCGCGGACGAAATGCGCGCCAGCCACCGCGTGCCAGAGGTGGCCGTTCACCGTGTTCACGTAGAAAAGTTCGCCGTGCTCATTCCAGTCGTGGCCCCATGGGTTGGTGTTACCGCAGGTGATCGCCTCGAACGCATGAGTCCGCGGATGATAGCGCCACATGCCGCCGCGCACCGCGATGGCCGTGCCGTCGCCGCCGACCACTTTCACATCCGCCGGACCCGAGGCTCCGCAGCGGCCGTAGAGCCAGCCGTCGGGGCCGAAGCGCAGGCCATTCGCGATGTTGTGATGATTTTGCGGCGGTGCGTGAAAGCCCTCGATCACCGCTTCGGCGGCGCCGTCCGGGCGATCGTCACCATCGCGATCGGGGATGAAGACCACGTGCGGCATCGTGATCGCCCACACGCCGCCGAGGCCCACCTCGATGCTCGTGAGCATTTGCAGATCGTCCGCGAAAACCTTGCGCGAATCGAAGCGCCCGTCGCCGTCGGTGTCCTCGAAGATCACGATGCGATCGCGCAGCGTGAGGTCGTAGCGGACGGTGCGCTGCTCGTAGGTGTAGTTCTCTGCCACCCACAGTCGGCCGCGTGCATCCCACGCCAGGGCGATCGGATTTTGCACATCGGGCTCCGCGGCGAAGACCGTGGCCTTGCACCCCGGCGGCAGCGTCATTTTCTCCGCCGCTTCTGTTGCGGGCATGAGTGGCTTGCTGAGATCGGTCTCGGTGTTTGGCGGAGTGGGAAAGTCTGCGGCACTGGCGGCACAGACGAGGGCGGTGAGGAGGAGGGGAAGCGGGCGGGTATCCATGAGCGAAAGCGTCGGGTGTTGAGCGTATCAGCGCCGCTCGGGCTGACAACCCAAGCACCCCCGAGATCTTGGTGCGGTCTTAGAGCGATACGCTACGGGCCGCGCTCGATGACGAAGAAGCCGCGGTCAGTGATCCCCGGTGGGAGCGCGATCTCGGTGGTGCATTCGTTTGCCGCGTTCCAGACTTCGCTGAGCACAGGCGCGATGAGCCAGCTCGTGCGCGGCGTGGAAAGCGTGGCGCTGTAGCGAATGCGGCGTGGGCGGTCGGGTTGCGTGTCGAAGAAGCGGAGGCGCAGGCGATCGGTGGTGCGCGCAAGTTGGCGCAGTTCGAGGGCGTCGGGGGCGACGGAGAAGCGGACGTTGGTGCGCGTCACATTGCCCTGCACATCGGCGATGCTCGCGGTGATGTGGCTGGGGCCGCGGGTGGTGATCGGTGGAGAGAGCGGGATCGTGTAGATGCCGGGGGCGATGGTCGCGGCGAGGTCGGCGAGCTGGGCTCCGGCGGCCCGGCCATTCACGACGAAGTCTGCCGTCACGGAGAGCGTCGCGGGGTTCACGCCGGTGTAGGCGTCGGCGAGGCCGATGCGGATTTCGGTGAGCGGACCAGCGTTAAGATTCGGACGCGGCGAGGAGATGGCGAGCGTGGGGCGATTTTCATCGAGGAACCAACCGAGGGCGCCGGCTTGCGGGCTCTCGAGCTGGCCGGCGTTGATCGGACACCCGAGATCGACCCAGCGGGCGAAGTTCATCTTTTCGTCCTCGCTCAACGCGGGCACGGCGCTGCCGGGTGGTGGCATTTGCGTGCCGGTGTAGTCGAGGTCGGCGGCGTTGCGATCGGAGCCGGATGGCAGTGTGGCGGCGACACCGGGTGTGGTTTCGGTGGGGTGATCGGAGTTCTGCCAGCCATCCAGACGACGGCCGAAAATCTTCCAGATGAGCAGGGAGCGCCGGCTCTGAAACATGCGGACGTAGCGGCTCGCATTCGTCTGGCGCCACGTGCGATTTCCGATGATTGGCGGGTAACCCCAGTTGGCGTTTTGATCCGCAGCGAGACGCGCGTAGTCGCCGGGGAGCGCGGGGCGGCCATTGGTGCCGGGCACGGAGGTGAGTTGATCGAGCACGAGATTGCCGGCGGCGGTGGCGGTGTTGTGGCAGGGCACGCAGCTCCGCGTGAGCACGGGCCGGATGTCGCGGAGGAACTCCACATTGCGCGCGCCAGCCGGGTTGGTTTGCACGATGGTCGCGCCGCCGGCGTCCTTCGTGAGCATGGTCTGGATCGCCGTGAGATCCACGGGTGTGAAGCCGGGCTGGCCCGCGGCGGTCTGAGAGAAAGCGAGCGGCTGTTGGCTGTGCGCGTGGCATCCGCCGCAATCGACGCGCATCTCGCCGGGGCGCACCTGATGCCACGTCTGCGCCATGTTCAACACGAGCCCGTCGCGGTCGATCGTTTGAAAAGTGAACGGCGTATCCGCGGGAATCTTCGCGAGGAAACTCGTGTCGGGATTTCCCTCGGGATCGGTCACGCCGGGTTTGCGCAGCGGGATTTCGCCGAGGATGCGGAGGCGCTCATTCGCATGGCTGTAGAACTGCGTGCCTTCATTAGGCCCGTAACTCCGATGGCTGCCGGGTTCCATCGCGAGGATGCGCACGGCGTGGATTTCCGAGTTTGTGTAACGCCCGGAGTCCGAGCCTTGGTAATACCAGTTCGAGCTTTGTCCGTTTTGGTCGGTGTTGAAGGCGTCGAGCCCACTGAAGTGATTGTCGTAGCTCAAGACATAGCCGGGAAAACTCTCGCGCTTGTAGAAGCTGCTCGTGCCGACGAGTCCGTGCGGCGTGCCGCGCGGCAAAGTGGGATGCACGGTGCCGTCATTCGGCAGCCACGGCAGGCGCGCGGGTTCATCGATGCCATGCACGGTGCGATATGGCACCACGGCGCGCGGCCACGCTTCGTTGTAAGCTGGACTGTTCTTGATCAGCACGAGTCCTTGCGGGCTTTCGACGGGATTGCCGCCGGGCATGAGATAGATGCCGGCGTTGTAAGCCGGCAGCGTCGTCGGGCGGTTGAGATCGTTCGCCGGGCCGGGCGTCCAGACGACGAGCAGATCGCTATTCGGCGCCGCGCTGGGTTGCGTGAATTTTCCCACGCGCACGCCGCCCGCGCCGATCGGGGCTGCTTCATCCTGCCCGGTGGTGAAAGGCGTGAGCGAAAATATCCCGCGCGGCTCGAACGGAAACTTCAGCGGATACTCGTAGCCCGCGCCGACGGTCTGCCGGATGCCGGGCGCATCGGTCATGAACGCGGAATGAAACGCAGGCTGCCCGGGCGGCGCATTGACCGGGAAGCGATAGAGCGCACCGAAGCCGTTGTTATTTAGATTGTAGTAGTCGCACACGACGAGGTCGCCATTGCCGAGCTGCGTCATGAAGTGAAACGCCTGCGGCGAATTGAAGGCGCTGATGATCGGCTTCCACTGCCGCCCGTCCGGCCAGATCGCCCAGATGCCCCAGAGCCGCTCGTCGCGCAGTCCCTGACTTTCATAACTCGAAAACATGATGCGCCCATCGCGCAGCACCGTCGGATGCAACGCGCTGCCGAAACTCATCGGCGCGATCGGTGTCACGTTCTCCCCGTCTTCATCCATGATGAAAATTTGCAGACACGGATTGGTGAAAGTCTTCGTCGGCAGGAAGCCGTTGCGATTGCTCGTGAATGCGATCTTGCCACCTGGCAGCGGACATGGCCCGAGATTCAGAATGCCGTAACCGAGTCGGTTGTACGTGGAGGGCGGATTCACCGGGTCGGTCGGGTGCCAGTTGCCCGCCGCGGTGTTCGGCGTCCACTCCTGATGCGTGAGCCGCTGGATCTGCCGCGTCGCGAGATGAATACGGTAAATGTCGCTGCCCGCGTAAGGCAAATCGCCGCGTTGATAGTTCACCGCCGCCGGCCGCACATCCGGGAGCAGCGCGTAGTAGCACCGCTGCGCGTCAAAGGAGAGGAACGGATCCGTGACCGCGCCATTGCCGCCGGCGACGAGCACTTCCTCCGACCCATCCGGATGCAGCAGCATGAGATCCGCACCCGGATCGATGCGCGCCGGATGAAACACCTCCGGCCAGATCGTGCTCGCAGAGTCACCGAAGCGCGCCTGCCGCACATAGACGATGTCATAGGAAACAACCTGCGCATCGAGCGCAGTAAGCCAGAGGAACGAGAGCGCACAGGCCAGCCATCCGGCCCGGGGGCGAGCGGGGGGAGCGAACGCACGCATGGGAATTCTTTCGGGGGTTGAGGGGGAAATCCGACTGGCGTGAAAGTAGCGCGGCACTCGTGCTTGCAACACGGATTTTCAGCGGCGCCTCGCGGTGCAGCGAGCGCTGCGCGGTTGAGTTCCCGGCACAAGTTGCGTAGCCCTCTTCCATGCTTCGCCCGCGCAAGAAATACACCGTCCATGATCTTCGGCAGCTCAAGGGCCAGCGTTGCCTCACGCACATTCACGTGAAGTCGCCGGAGGAGGCGGCTGCGGCGGAAGAGGCGGGTGTGGATCTCATGAGCTGCAGCTTCGATTCGCCGGAGGCGCAGGCGCGACTGCCGCTCCTCGTTGCGGCCGCGCCGCACAGCTTTCTCTCCTGCGCCACGCCGCACGGGATGGCTTCGCCGGAGGAAGCGATCCGCGTCGCCTTCCGCGCACTCGAGCTGGGTGCGAGCTCGGTCTATTGCTCCGCGAGTCCTTTCATCATCGAGGCCATGGCGCGGGAAGGGGTGCCGGTGGTCGGGCATCTCGGGCTCGTGCCGCGGCATGTGACGTGGACCGGCTACCGCGCGATCGGCAAGACGGCGGAGGAAGCCGGAGAGCTCTATCGGCGCATGAAGGAGCTGGAAAACGCGGGGGCCTACGCGGCGGAACTCGAAGTCGTCCCGCACAACCTCGCGCGCTTTCTCTGCTCGCGGACGAAGCTTCTCCTCATGTCGCTAGGCTCCGGCAGCGGTTGCGACACGCAGTTCCTTTTCTCCGACGACATCCTCGGCGAATACGACGAGCGCCCGCCCCGCCACGCGAAGGCCTATCGCAATTTCCTCGCAGAGAACCGGCGTCTGCAGCAGGAGCGCCTCGCGGCATTCCGCGAATACATCGCCGACGTCCACGAAGGCCGCTTCCCGGAGCGCACTCACCTCGTGGAAATGGACGCGCAGCTTCTGGAGCAGGTGGTGCGGACGATCGGCGGAGCTTCCTAGGAGGAGCGACCGTCGTTGCGCTCGGCGAGGCCAGGAGTCGTTGGGAATGCGGTTGAGTTCGACCGCGGTGTTCCTGCGATCCGACCGGTTCGACTGCGTCCCCCTCCGGTTCAGGCGGCGTCCTTCGCGGTGTCGCTCTGCGAGTCGGTGCTCAGAAGGAGAGGGAAAAACCGACGTAGTAGTTGCGGCCGTAACCGGGGTCGATGCCGCTGTCGTTGATGCGCGTGTAGTAGTCCTCGTCGAAGAGATTGTTCACGCCGGCCTGCACGCTCACGAAGTCCTTGTAGACCTTCGCTTCCGCGGTGAGATCCCAAGTCATGTAAGCCGGCACGGAGCGCTCGGGCGTGTTGGCATCGTCAGCAAAAGCGTCGCCGACGAAGGTGCCGAGCAGCGCGATCTTCACCCGATCCTGCCAGCGGTAGATCGCGCCGGCACGGACGAGATAGTCCGGCGCGAAGCGCGGCGTGCGACCGTCCAGCGGACCGCTGACGAACTCCGCATCGAGGATCGTGGCATTCGCATAAAGGCTGAACGATCCGAAGCGCTCAGTGAGCGAGCGTTCAGTCGCCACGACCGTCTTGTCCTTGCCCATCGGCGCCGCCGCGGGAGTGCCACGGAGCGCATCGGCGAGCCCGATGAGGTCGAGTTCGACCGCCGCCTCGACTCCGTAATGCTGAGCGCGACCGGCATTCGCCACGGTGCTGAAGCCGCCGGGTAGCGCGAGGTTTCCGATCTGATTGTCGAAATCGAGGAGGAACGCGCTGACGTCCCACGAGACCCACGACGTTGGCCGCCCACGGAAGCCGATCTCGTATTGCCACGCCTTGCCGGCCTCGAGGTCGTCCGGCACGAGCGTAGTTCCGCCGGTCGGAATCGCCTGCGTGTAGATTTTCGGCCGATAGCTCTGCGAGACGTTGCCGTAAATCTCCACGCTCTTCGCGACTTCGTAGGAGATGCCGAGGCCGAAGAGCGGCTCGAATTCCCCGTCCTTGCCGTCCGCGAGGGCATTGCCCGCGGTGGTCTTCGCGACGTTCACGTTCTCCTGCACTTCCTGCCAGAAGCTCTCAAACCGCACGCCGGGCGTCACCGAAAGCGCGCCCCACTGGAAGCGATTCTCGATAAAGACGGGGAGGTAAAAGACCTCGCGATCCGCGTCGTAGCGGACGACCCCGGTATCGGCGTTCTTCGCCGTGCCGCGGCGCTCCTGACGCGGGGACTCCGTGCGATACGCCTGGATGCCGCCGGCGATGGTGTGCTTGCCGCCGAGCCACTCGTAGTCGTGCCGCAGCCGCGCTTCGAAGCCCATCGTGTAAAATTCCTGGTCTTCGATCGTCGTCGTATTCGCAGCCGCGCCGGTCGGCAGCGTGCCAAACCCGCCGCCGCGCTGGCGGTGGCTAAAGCGCGAGTAGTAGCCGCCCCACGCCGTCGCCGTGAACTTCGTCTCCGGCGAGAAATCCCGCTCCCACGCCAGCGAGGCAAAGTAGCGCTTCAACTCAAACCGATCGTAGAGCCGCGAAGCGCCGTCCCGATTGTCGTTGTAGTTCACCGTGCCCGGGCCGGTGGCAAAGGTCAGCCCCCCGGGTTCGCCGTGCTCTTCCTCGTAGCCCTCGAGGCTGAGGATCCAGCGGCTGTCGGTGTTGCCGTCGAGCACGAGCTTGATGTTCGCCGCGTTGAGCTCGAAGTCGCTGTTCGTCGCGCGGAAGCCGTCGCCCCCCCGACGGTTGTAGTAGGCGTAGTAGCCGAGCCGGCCCGAGGTGCCGTCGATGTAGGTGAAATTCGAGTAATAGTGGTCGCTCCCGAAGGTGTTCGTCGTGCCGAAGGAGAACGGGCGATCGAGACGCGGGCGATGCGTGACGTAATTCAGCGCGCCGCCGGGCTGTGGGCCGTACATCAGCGAGGCGCCGCCGCGGAGAAATTCGATGCGATCCACCGTGTCGAGCGGCGGCGTGTAGTAGGCCTCCGGGTATCCAAACTGATCCGCGTGGATCGGGACGCCGTCCTTCAGCACCTGGGTGTACTGGACACGGCTCGGATCGAGGCCGCGGTAGCCGATGCTGACGAGCGGCGTCGTTTCTTCGCTGAGGTAAAGACCGGGCGTTAGTGCGAGCGCCTGACGGTAGTTGTTGTTTGTGATCCGCGGGAAGGAATCCAGGTCGATGAGCGAGGTCTTTTTGCCGGAGTTGATCCGCGTGCCTTCGACCGCAGGAAGGAAGGGACCCTGCACGACCGCGTCGGACTCTGCCTCGACGACGACCTCAGAGAGCATGGCTTCCGGAGTGGTGTGTTGGGCCGGAGAGGAGACGGCGAACAACCCGCCGATGAGCGCAGGGATCCAAGTGAAAACGGACTTTGACTGGAGCAGCCGGACGGTGCGTGGCGTGGGGAGGGGATTCTGCAAACGAAGGTGAATGGTCATAAGAAAGCGCGCAGGCTAAAAGAGACTGAGTCTCAAGTGCAAGCGATTTTCCGCGAAGCGTCTCGTTCGCCCCGGGCGCGCGAGACTTGGAGTGTCG
>JANPIS010000054.1:0-8207 GCA_031425095.1 Chthoniobacteraceae bacterium | reverse complement strand
GTCGCGGCGCGCGCGCTCACGCAGCGGCTGAAGATTCCGACGCTGCCGGGAACGGAGGAGCCGGTGAGCGATCGCGCGGAAGCGCTGAAGGTTGCGGCGCAGATCGGATTTCCGCTGATCATCAAGGCGGCGTTTGGCGGCGGCGGACGTGGGATGCGTGTGGTGCACAAGGCGGGCGATCTCGATTCGTTGCTCGATGAGGCGCAGGGCGAGGCGGGACGGGCGTTTGGAAATTCGGCGGTCTTTCTCGAAAAATACATCCCGCGCGCAAAGCACATCGAAGTGCAGGTGCTGGGCGATAAACACGGGAACTCGATGCACCTCCACGAGCGCGATTGCTCGGTGCAACGGCGTCACCAGAAAGTCGTGGAGATTGCGCCAAGCGTGGGCTTGAAGGACAAGGTGCGCCACGAGCTCTGCGACGCCTCGGCGCGGATCGCTCGCGAGATCGGCTACGACAACGCGGGCACGGTCGAGTTTCTCTATGATCTCGATCGGCACGAGTGGTTCTTCATCGAGATGAACCCGCGCATCCAAGTCGAGCACACGGTCACGGAGCAGATCACGGGCATCGATCTCGTGCGTTCGCAGATCCTCATCGCGCAGGGGAAGAAGCTCGATGAGATCGGGCTCCCGGCGCAGGCGGATGTGCCGCGGAACGGATTCGCGATCCAGTGCCGCGTCACGACGGAAGATCCGGAGAACAAGTTCATGCCGCATTACGGCAAGATCATCACGTATCGCAGCGCGGGCGGTTTCGGCATCCGGCTGGACGCCGGCCTCGGCGATCCTGGCGCGGTGGTCACGCCCTTCTACGATTCGCTGCTCGTGAAAATCACCGCGAGCGCGCCCACTTTTCAAACGGCCATCGACCGCATGGATCGCGCGCTTCGCGAGACGCGCATCCGCGGCGTTAAGACGAATATTCCCTTCCTGGAAAACGTGCTGCATCACGCCGTCTTCCGCGGCGGGCAGGCGACGACGACGATGATCGACACGTCGCCGGAGTTGTTCCACTTCCGGGCGAAGAAGGATCGCGCGACGAAGCTGCTGAACTTCCTCGGCAACGTGATCGTGAACGGCAACCCGCACGCCAAGGGCTACAAGCCCGCGGTGCAATTTGAGCCCGCACGGCTGCCGCGTGGCGCGGGCGCCTCGCTCGCGGGGGTCTCTTCGGGTGCCCCGCCCGAAGCGCCGCGGACGGGGGCGTCCGGGCGACAGGACGCGGGCGGGGCGCCCGCGCCACGCAGCGGCACACGCCAGTTGCTGCTGGAACTCGGGCCGAAGAAATTCGCCGAGTGGACGCTGAAGCAAAAGCGTCTGCTCATCACCGACACGACCTTCCGCGATGCGCACCAATCGCTCATGGCGACGCGCGTCCGCACTTACGATATGGCGGCGATCGCACCCGCCGTGGCGCGCCAGACGCCTGAGCTTTTCTCCCTCGAAATGTGGGGCGGCGCGACCTTCGACACCGCAATGCGCTTCCTCAACGAAGACCCGTGGAATCGCCTGCGGCTGCTCCGCGAGAAAGTGCCGAACATCTGCTTCCAGATGCTCCTGCGCGGTGCGAACGCCGTCGGCTACACGAGCTATCCGGCGAATGTCGTCGCGGGTTTCGTGAAGCACGCGGCCGAGGCCGGCATGGATATCTTCCGCGTCTTCGATTCGCTCAATGACCTGAAGAACATGAAGGCCGCGATGGAGGCGGTCCAGGACACGCACGGCATCTGCGAAGGCGCGCTCTGCTACACCGGCGACATCCTCGATCCCGCGCGGTCGAAGTACTCGCTAAAGTACTACATCTCGCTCGCGAAGGAGCTGGAGAAGATGGGCGCGCATTTCCTCGCGATCAAAGACATGGCCGGTCTCTGCCGTCCGTATGCCGCGAGCGCGCTGGTCAAGGCGCTGAAGGATGAGATCGGCATTCCGGTGCACTTTCACACGCACGACACCAGCGGCATCAATGCCGGCTCCGTCCTGCGAGCCAGCGATGCGGGCGTCGATGTCGTCGATCTCGCGATTGCTTCGATGAGCGGCTCCACGTCGCAGCCGAACCTCAACTCCGTCGTCGCCGCGCTCCAGCACACGCCCCGCGAGACCGGTCTTGATCTCGATACGCTCAACGAATTCTCCGACTACTGGGAGCAGGTCCGCACCTTCTACGCGCCCTTCGACACCGCGCCGAAGGCCGGCAGCGCCGAGGTCTATCTCCACGAGATGCCCGGCGGCCAATACACGAACCTCAAGGAACAGGCCGCGTCGATGGGTCTCGGCCATCGCTGGCCGGAAATCGCCCGCACTTACGCTGAGGTGAACCTGCTCTTCGGCGACATCGTGAAAGTCACGCCCTCGAGCAAAGTCGTCGGCGACATGGCGCTCTTCCTTTTCACCCGCGGCATCAAACCCGCCGACGTGGTGAACCTCGAGCCCGGCTCCACCGGCTTCCCCGAGAGCGTCATCGATATGCTCAGCGGCGGACTTGGCGAGCCGATGGGCGGCTGGCCACCCGCCGTGCTCAAGGCCGTGCTCGGCCATTCGAAGCAGCCGAAGCGCGCGAAGATCGACCCGGTGAAACTGGGCGACGTGAAGACCGAACTCACCGGCAAGCTCAAGCACACCGCGACCGACGACGACCTCTACTCGCACCTCATGTATCCGGCGGTCTTTGCCGACTACGCGAAGTTCGTCCGCGACTTCAGCGACGTGAGCTGTCTGCCCACGCCGGCGTTTTTCTACGGCCTGCGCCCCGGCGAGGAAATCCACGTCGCCATCGACGAAGGCAAGGTGCTCTTCATCAAGCTCATCAACGTCGGCACGCCGGACAAGGACGGCCGCCGCGTGATCACCTACGAACTGAATGGCTACCCGCGCGAAGCTGTGGTCCTCGACAAGAGCCAGACGAAGACGGTGAAAACGCGCGCCAAAGCTGCGGCCGATGACCCGCTCCAGGTCGGCGCACCGATCCCCGGGATGGTCACGGCCCTCAGCGCCACCGTCGGCGGCAAGGTCGCGAAAGGCGACAAGC
This sequence comes from Chthoniobacteraceae bacterium, assembly GCA_031425095.1. Taxonomy (GTDB): domain Bacteria; phylum Verrucomicrobiota; class Verrucomicrobiia; order Chthoniobacterales; family Chthoniobacteraceae; genus JANNXQ01. Next base: position 5,179 of record JANPIS010000054.1, on the reverse strand, counting down.
TCGCCGTGCTCGAGGCGATGAAGATGCAAACGACCATCTACGCGCCGTCGGATGGCGTCATTGCCGAGGTCGCAGCGACGGCGGGCGACTCTGTCGAAGCGGGGGATCTCCTGGTGAAGTTGCGCGCCTGAAGCGGTCACCGCGGCCCGAATCAGCGAGCTGATAAAAATTACATCCGCGCCCTTGCGCAAATTACCCGCCACGTCCCATATTCACTGCAATCCCCCGTTCTCGCCCTTTATGGCTGACCTCCCTCGTCTGCATCGCTCATTTCTCCTCCCATTGGTCTTCGGCTTTTTGTCTGCCCATCAGGCCTTTACCCAAAACACCGTCCCTGTCCTGGATGACCCGGTCCCGGTAGCTCCTGCGCGAGTCGCCCCGACAATTCCCGGTGGCCGAGCGCTGCTCTTCCCGCTCACGGCTTCGGACACGGATGGCGATCGGCTGATCTACACCGTCACGAGCTCCAACCCCCGAATCCTCGCCCGGGTCAAGACTGGGAACCCCTTCCTGAAGCTCTCGGTGAATCACGCCGCAGGCGCCTCAGGCGATCCGGCCTACTCCGGCGACCTTGTCTTCATGCTGCTGCGGGACTGGACGCCGATCACGTCCGGATTCATTGGCGGGTTCGCGCAGTCTGGGTTTTACGACAACACGATCTTCCATCGCCTCACTTCGCTCGGCGGCGGCTCGACCGGTTTCATCTTTCAAGGTGGCGATCCACTCGGCACCGGACAGGGGGGCCCTGGCATGACCGGCAACGCTCCGGCGACCGCGTGGAAATTCGACAATGAACTTGATCCCGCGATGATCTTCGTGGGCCGCGGGCAGCTTGCGATGGCAAACTCCGGGACGAATGCCCAGGTCTTCGGGAGCACCGCGTTCGGGGACTTCGCGGATAGCAATGGCTCCCAGTTCTTCATCACCAATGGCCAGCCGCGGCACCTGGATTTCAAGCACACGATCTTCGCACAGCTGGTGCGTGGTTGGGACCTGCTGCCACTCCTCCAGGCGACGAAGACGACCAGCTCCGCCCCGGACGTGGCGGTTACGATCACCGCTGCGAGCGTGCTGCCGAGCAGTGGCGCGAATCAAAGCGATGCCGTGCTGGTGCTGAGCGCGACGGCGGCGGGAAGTTCGACGATCACGGTGACGGTCGATGATCGGCGCGGCGGAAAGGCGACGAGGGCGTTTGTGGTCAACGCGGTGAAGGAGACCCTCAACACGCCGCCCTTCCTGAGGAAGATCACGCCGGTCACGACGACGAAGGACACGGTCGTTTTCTACGATCTGACCCCGGTCGATCTGGAGCATGACTACACGGACGTCCGTCACTTCGTGCTGCAGGGCTATCCGAGTGGCGGTGCGTCGAGCGGCGGTCTCCGCGCCGGCTACCGGCCGGCGGCTGGCGACGATGGTCTGATCAGCATGGGTTTCGACATTGCCCAGTTCAGCGTGGGCGCTCAGTCCTTCAGCACCGATCGGCTGGCGACCAATGCCTTCATCGGTGTCGGTGATCGCTTGGCGGTCGGTGAACGCGTGCTCGTCGAAGGTGCGCCGGGCGTGCCCTTCACCGGCGTGGCGGGAAAGATTCGCGACTTTGATCCGGCCTCATTGCCGGCGGATTTCACGGCGAAGATCAATTGGGGCGACGGCACGCCGCTGACCGACGGCACGCTCGGCCGCGATATCGCGAGCCCCGGAGCGAGTCTGCTCACGGTGAGCGGCACGCATACGTATGCCCGCGCCGGCATCTATTCGGTAGTCGTCAATTTCACCGGCAACAAAGGCATCGTCGGCACGGCGCGTGGGCAGGCCGTCATCGCTGCGACCGCCATCCGCGCGGCTGGCGAATTTCTGGACGTGACTGGTGCGACGGTCGCCAACCGCTTGCTGGCGACTTTCTCCGACAGCGCTTCCACCGGCACGCCGGGCGATTACGCCGCGCTCGTCGATTGGGGCGATGGAGCCATCACGGATGGAGTCGTCGCGCGTGGTGTGGCCGGGCGATTCGTTGTCCGTGGCACGCATGTCTATCGCGACGCGGAGCGCTATGCAGTCCACGTGCGGATTCGGCGGAAGACGGATTCGCCCGGTGTGAATGAAGCGTCCGCGTGGAGTTCCGTGGCGCTCACCTTCGCCGTCGCGCCGCATCTCCCGCCTTTTCCCAAGCCGAACCTCACTTCCGCGTGGCAGTCGGCGCTGATCAAGAGTTTCACCATCCCGCCCGGGCCGAATTACAACCCCACCATCAACGCGAGTTTCATCATCATCAATTCCGGCAACCGCGTGATGCCGAAGTGCGCAGTGCGCTACTGGCTTTCCGATGATCCATTCCTGAGCAAAGGAACGGACCGCGCGTTGCTCGTGCGGCTGCCGGGCGCGGCCGCTTTCGGGCCGCAGTTGAATGTGGCGAATTTCGGCGCTGGAGTGAGTACTGGCGACACAGGCATCGCGATCGCACTGCCGAAGGGCGACGGCAGCGGTCGCAAGTACGTGGTCACCGAGCTGGACTACTCCGATCCGCTCACAAACGTGGAAGCGATCGACAAGCAGTTCTCGAGCGTGCTGCTCGGTCCCGTCGCGTTCCGCGGCATCGCGAATCTGAGCACGAGCGAAAACGGCGTGACGGCTTCGTTCGCGGTGGTGCTGGACATTGCCCCAACGGCCGACGTGACGATCCCGATCGTCAGTTCGAGAGCGACTGAAGGCACGGTGAGCCCCAGTCAGCTCGTCTTTACGCCCGCGAATTGGAACGTGCCGCAGACCGTGACCGCGACGGGCGTGAACGACGCGATTAGAGACGGCAGCCAATCCTATTTGATCCAGCTCAACGCGATCACCAGCACCGATGCATCCTTCAACGGGGTGAACCCGCCGGACATCACCGTCGTGAATCTCGACAACGAACCCTGACGCTTTTCTTCCCGATGAAATTCCGGAAACCCCTTTTGAAATCGTTGCTCGCGAAATTCCGCAAGACCGAGGCCGCCGCCGTGGCGCCTGCCCGTCCGCTTCAGCGCAAGAACGCGGAGCGCAAAACGCTCTCCTCGATCGAAGGCCTGGAAGGACGCATCGCGCCGGCCACGCTCGTGAATCCCTCCACCGTGCTTTTCACCGACTTCGACGGAGACATCGTCACGGTGAAGTTCTCGAAGAACGTGCTCACGGATCTCGCGAAGGCGAACGCCGTGCTGAAGTTCAGCACTGGATTGAATGCAGTCGTCTCCGGCACGACGCCGACGCCGCAACTGGAGAATCTCTGGCTCATGGATCTCTCTTCGCTCGGCACGGTGGCGAACGGCCTGAGCGTTTCGGTCAGCGCCACCGGTGCGGGCAATGGCAGCGTGGATGTGGGTGCGATCAAGGCGACGAATCTTTCGCTCAGCACGGTGGCGGTCGAGGGCGACCTCGGCCAGATCGACGTCGGTCGCGCGGGTTCGCCGACTGCACTCGTTGCGCTGAAGGTCGGGTCGCTCGGAGTGCGCGGGCTCGACTCTCAGGACCCGGCTTCCGTGCCGAATATCGTCAGCACGATCTCCGGTGCACTCGGCTCCTTGAATGTGGTCGGCGACATCAAGGAAGCGCGCGTGAACGTGATCAACGGCACCGCCGCAAACGGTCTCACTTCCGTCAGTAGTATCGGCAGTGTGGTCATCGGCGGATCGCTCATCGGTCGCACCGCCGTGGAGGCCGCGAGCAACAACACCGGGCGAATCGACGCGACGGGCAGCATTGGCACCGTGCGGATCGGCACCGACGCGGCGGAAGGCATCTTCGGTGGTGGCGGCGAGGGTTCCGGGCAGGTCTCGGCTGCGGGCAAAATCACGAGTGTACTCGTGACGGGAAAAATCACCGGTGGAGGCGGAGCGTCGAGCGGGGGAGTGCAGGCCGGAGGGGCGATCGGTGCGGTGACGGTCACGGGCGACCTCCTCGGGAGCAGCGGTTCCTTTAGTGGCACCGTGCTGAGTACGGCAGCGTCGATCACGACGGTGAAGGTCGGGGGCGACATCGCGGGCGGCGCTGGCGCGAATTCCGGGCGCGTGCAAGCGAGCACCACGCTCGTGACCGTCGTCGTGGGCGACGACATCATCGCGGGCACGGGCGAGAGTAGCGGCGGCGTTTCTGCATCCGTGATCGGTGCGGTGTCGGTGAATGACATCGACGGAAGCACCGCGAATGCCGGCTTGCGAAGCGGCGGAATCGCGGGCGGGAAACTCAACAGCCTCTCGGTGACTGGCTCGATCTTGGGCGGCACCGGAGCGCAGACGGGCGCGGTGGAAATCACCGGCGACGTCGGTGCAGTCGTCGTGCGCGGCAGCATCGAGGGGGGTGACGGGCAGTCCTCCGGCGCAATTATCGCCTACGGCAAACTTGGCGCGGTGACGGTCTTCGGAAACCTGACCGGCGGCATTGGTTTCGAGAGCGGTGAGATCGTGAGCGGCTACGACGCCCTCCGCATCGGCGACATGGGAGCGGTGAAAATCTTCGGCCGCGTCGAGGGCGGGCAGGGCGACAAGTCCGGCTCGATCCGCAGCGGGGGAAAGATCACGAGCGTTTTCATCGGCACCGCTGCGCCAGTGAAGGTCGATGTGTGGAAGGGTGGCGCGGGGGACTACAGCGGCTTCATCGAGAGCCAGGGACTGATCTCCTCCGTGGTGGTGAACGGCAACGTCGTCGGCGGCACTGGAGATTTCAGCGGCAGTGTCCGCTCGGTCGATCGGGTGACGAATACCGGAGAATTTTCCGGTGCGATCGGAGCCGTGAGCATCACCGGTCAACTTCGCGGCGGGGATGGCGCGAATTCCGGTGGAATCTTTGCCGACGGAAATCTGAGCAGTCTTGTGGTCGGCTCATGGACGGGCGGCTCCGGGAGCGGCAGCGGCAGCCTCCGCACGGGCGAAGGCTTTGTGCAAACCGGCAATACCGGCTCCATTCGCATCCTCGGCACCTTCCAGGCCAATGGCACTCCGGGCGCCGGTTCCGCGAGCATCGTGGTCGGCGGCAATCTGACGGCGCTGGCGATCTCCGGAATCGTTGATAGCGCGACGGTCCGGGTCGGCGACGCGCTCGGCGCCCTGAGCATCCGCGCCGATGTGCTGGATATGCTCGTGACCGCGCGCGGTCAGGTCGTGCAAGGCGCGACCACCGACGTGGCGATCGGCAGCATCGCGGTCGT